>JALYZW010000267.1 GCA_030945725.1 Verrucomicrobiota bacterium
ATGTTTCTGCCGGTCTCGATGTCCTGCAGGTAAATGAAACTGGTCGAGTTCTCCGCGATGCTTTCGGCGAAGCGTTTGCTTTCGCTCAGCGCGGCCTCGGTTTGCTGGCGCTCGATTTCGCCGCCGATCCACTGCACGATTAGCCGGAGGAACTCGATGTCCGCGGTGTTGAACTTTTCCGCCCGAGGCTGTGAGCTGGTGAAACAAAGCGCGCCATAAATTTTTCCCGCCACTCGGACCGGCGAGCCGATGTAAGCCTCGCCTTTGAACTTCAAATAACCCGGGTGATGACGCCATTCCGAAGCGGCGGCGTGCTCGAAAGCGATCGGCTCTCGCCGCCGCATCATCTCGTCGCAGATCGTATCCTTCAGATTGCAGGCGAGACCATCGAGGGCAGCCATGTTCTTTTCCGAAACCGCGTGCCGGACCTGATAACGGTCGCCGTCGACCTGCGCCAGGATTCCATTCTCGAGGCCCAGTTGCGAGCAACCCTGGGCCAACAACTCCTCGATCTTCGCTTCAAAACTCACCTCCGACTTCGAAGTGATGTCGCAAAGCACGCGCAGCCGATCTTCATTCGCTCGTTGTCGCTCTTCCTCACGCCGGCGCTCGGTGATGTCGTGCATGGCGACGACGGCGCCGATCTTGTTGCCTTGCGGATCGAACATCGCCTGGCCGTCCACCAACATCCGGCGCAGCGGCGCACCCTTCGGCGCGATGACCATCTCGGCGTTGCGGACCGAGCCTTCTTCCAAGGCGCGAAAGAGTGGGATTTGCTCTTTCGTTAGATGCGTGGTGCCGTCGGCCTGATAGAGATCGAAATGCTGCGCCCACTCCTCCGCTGGGATTGGAACGGCAGGCAGCCCATGAAACTCGCGCGTTGCGCGGTTGAAGTGCGTCAGCGTTCCATTTTCGTCGCACGAGACAATGCCATCCGCGACATTCTCGAAGAGCGCGGTCAAAAACTCGCGCTCGTTTTGTAATGTTTCCTCGGCCAGCTTGCGCGCGCTGATGTCGCGAATGATTCCGGTGAAGAACATCTCCTCGTCTGTCTTCCAGGCAGAGAGGCTAAGCTCGATCGGGAATTCGCGGCCCTCTTTGGTCAGGCCGACCAGCTCCACGGTTTTTCCCATCACACGCGCCTCGCCGCCCGCGACGTAGCGCTTCATCCCAGCGCGGTGCATTTCGCGAAAGCGCTCCGGCATAATGACGGAGAGCTGCTGGCCCATCGCCTCGGCTTCGTTATGCCCGAAGATTTTTTCCGCGGCCGCATTCCAGAAAATGATCTCACCCGCCGTGTTCGAAGAAATAATCGCATCGCCGATCGACTGCGAGACGGAGCGGAAACGCACCTCGGAGGTGCGCAGCTCATCTTCCGCGCGCCGGCGTTCCGTGGTGTCGTGCGCGACGCAGAAAAACGTCTGTTGCTCAGCCGACCAGCGCGCGGACCACATGATATAAACCACGCCGCCATCCTTCCGGAGGTAACGGTTCTCGAAGTTGCCTTTCGCGGCCCCGGCGACGATCTCGGTCGCGATGGCGTTGGTGCGTTCTACGTCATAGGGATGCACAAACTCGATGTAGCCCCGCCCGATTAATTCCTGAGGCGGATAACCCCACACGCGTTCACACGCGCGGCTCACGCTGGTAAAGCGCCCGGCTACATCGACCGAGCAAATGACGTCGAGCGACTGATCCATCACCTCGCGGTTAACGCGCGCCGACTTGTCCGCTTGGCAAACAAGTTTTGTCACCGCCCTGGTTAGGAACACCGTTCCGAAGCAGCCGGAACCGAGCAGAAGTATGATGGCGAGCCAGGATAAGGTTTCCGCCCGCGCGGCTTCCGCTTCGGAATGCGCGCGCAGCTCTGCGATCTCGGCGGAGGCGAGTTCCAGCGCGACATCGATCAGGCGGATGTTCTCCTTCTGCGCCGGGAGGTACTGGGTCAGGTAAATTTCCCTGGCCCGCGGCAGATCTGTTTTCGCCATCCGCGATACCTCGGCGACGAGGGGATCCGAGACGGTGTGATCGTGCGCTCTAAGTGTCAGCAGAATTTCTCGAAGCGGGGGGCTGTGGGCGGCTGCGAGGGCGCGAATCAGCGACTCGTGGGCAGCGCGGTCTGACTGCAACATCCGCTCATCAGCGTCTGGGATCGCGGCGGGGTTGAGTAGTTGTGTGCTGAGGTCGCGGCCCGTTTCGAGATATTGCGCGCGCAGAGAACGAACGGAAGCGCGCAGGCTTAGCGCGATCGCGTCGATCGCCTTCGCTTCCTGCACCGCGTTCGAAAGCTCGAACAAAAGGAAGAGACCGGTGGCCAGTCCAAGAAAGAGCAGCAAGGCGAAACCGAGTGCGACGAGTGTGGAAATTCGTTTTTTCATCGCGCTACTTGCACGCTGGTTAATGCGGTCGACGCGACCGGCGCGCTGGCGCTGGTTTCGAGAAATCCGAGATCGTCGGAATCGGATTTGGAAGCCGCGAGGATGCGGTCGATCAAAGTGAGGAGATGCCGTCCACTCTCAAGAATGTGCCGGACGCTTGCCTCCTGCGTACCCGGGAGCGCACTCCTTTTCAAGACCTGGGCGAAACCGAGCACATGATTCATCGGAGTGCGAAGCTCATGGCTGGCGCGAGAGAGAAACTCGCTCTTCGCGGCCAGCGCCTTTTGCAGTTCCTCGGTGCGCTCGGAAACGCGCCGCTCGAGATCGTCATTCGCCGCGCGTAGATTTTCGTGGAGATCCAGAATGCGCTGCGCCACGCGTACGCGGGCGGCAAATTGATCCTGCTCAAACGGCTTATTGAGGAAATCGTCCGCACCTGCTTCCATAGCTTCGAGGTAATTTGTTTTCCCGCTGCGCGAGGTGAGTAAAATAATGTAGGCAAAATCGGTGCCCTTCTGGGCCCGAACACGGCGGCAAAGCTCCAGCCCGTCGAGATCGGGCATCATCCAATCGGAGATGAGCAAGGAATGACGTCCTTCCTGCCACGCGGCCAATGCTTCCCGGCCATTGCTGGCTTCGTGGACCGTATGGCCCAAACTGGTCAACGCGGAGTTGAGTACAAGACGAATAATGCCGTCGTCATCGGCTACGAGTATGTTCATCAGAGCAAGCGAAGGAGAAGCTGCCAACCACACAAGCAAGATGCGTGCTCCCTTTCGGCGCCACTCCACGCAAGGCGCACGCGGGCACACGTTCGGATTTCGCGCGGACGCAACAGGCTAGAAGACTGATCAGTCCCTTATAGTAAATCTTGCGCCAGATAGGATCGCGCGGGTCGCCGGCGGATTTCGCTCTCTTGGCTTAACGGATCACCAAATCCTCGAGCGCGAGTTCGTCTTTTACGACTTTAGTCTCGAGGGATTCGAACCTCTCGTTGTCCGCTCTTTCGGTCCAGACCGCTCTGGGCGTGGCGGAGACGATGCCAGCAGAATTGCCAGCAAACAGCGGTGAAAGAGCCGGCGCGATTAGGTTCGTCTTAGGCTTGATTAGTGAGGCGTAAGCTGCTGAACTGCCGTCGAATACAGGTGGAAGCACCGCCGAGTCCTACCTCAGGAGTCACCATGGAGTGCTGATTCCGAGGCGTTTACCCCGATTTTCTGGCCACAGTGTCAGCATAACTGTCAGCAAAATCGGGCTCTTTTTCGGGCCCTCGGAGCGATTCGTGGCCTTTTCCTGTTCTATCTCAACAGGAGACCCCGATCGTGACCAACCGCTTCAGATTATTCAGGCGAGGCAAAGTTTTTTACTGCCAGGACGCGCGGACCAATAAACAGGTGAGTCTCCGCACGTCTTACCCCGCTTGGGTCCGCTGCCCCGAATGCGCCGAAATATTTCGCCTCAAGCGAAATTGTCGCTCTCGGGGCCGACCCGACATGGCTCGGAAAAGCGACCGTCGCTACCGCCGAGCACTGGAAAGAGCGCAATGGCACCGACGACGCCGCCAAGACCAATGACGCGGGCAAATTACCTAGCCGGCGGCGGTCGCGCTACTCGCTGTGAGCGCGACCGCTTACTACCGCCGGCCGGGTTCCAAAGCGTTGAGCCGCGCGACGGTCTTCGAGAATACCCGGCGCGAGGTCGCCCAGTGGATGCAAGCCGGTGAGGATCCCCGCGTTCACGCTTTTCAGCGGCAACCGGATGGAGAAGCGTGCAGTGGGAGCCGGTAAACACGACACTCCGGGTCAGAGAGCGGGCATTTGAAAAGACCTTCCCAGATCTGAAAGGGAAGCGGTCGATCACAACGGTCGAGCAACATTGGCTTAAGAAATTTGTGCCCGAGGTGCGCTACTTCTTGGATGGCGCTGACAACATTTGGGTGACGACCGCCAGTAGCGGCCAACCCTGCCGCGCTTCCGAAGTCGGAATCGTTGGCCAAAAGCTTCTGAATGACCTCGCGCGCTGGTTCGAGAACACCAGCCACGACGTCGCGCTCATCACTGCCGTCCTTCACTGGTGAGACTTGAGCGGCTGGGACGAAAGCGGTGAACCGCTGATCCATTTCATCACGTCGAGCCACTAAGGTTCCCTTAAGAGGAAACCGCCGGATTATCCCATTATCTCTGACGTGCTCGCACGTCATCATACGAGGGAAGATCGCGTTGAAGACGCTTCTCGAATACGCCTAAATTCAGGCAGCAGTATCAGATTTCCGTGCGCCAAAGGCAGCGTAGCTGGCAGGACCCGATCTACTCAGATGGGCCTGCGGAAAAAAAACAAAGCCCCACAGGACACGGTCCCGTGGGGCAAAGCTTTTCCGAAGGCGGATCTGCCGCCCTACGGGTTCGACATTAGGGCTTCAAACGTGCCTACGACGCGCGGCGCCGGTGCGGCGGTGTTATCCTGCGTGGCGATGAAGCTCCCTTTGCCGCGAGAGTTCGCATACGCCCCGGTGCCGCCGACGATCGACTCCGGACCTTCGACATAATAAAAACCCTGCGAGGTGAAGTGGATGGTGCCGATGGCAGTCAGAGTCATCGTGCCTTGTGACGCGGTGATAGTCCCAGTGATCGTGATGTATGCTTCGCTTCCATCCTTATTCGCTCCGACAACAGTGAAGTCTTCGTGGCGTGTTCCTTTGTCGTTGTATTTCCCTGCAAGCACGACATTGCCGTCGAGTGAACCTTTCTTGCCGTCGAAGCTCGTGATTTGCTCGTCGAAGCTAACTACCTGGTAGTTCTTATTGTCGCGGTTTGGACGCTCGTCCGCGCGTGATGGAAGAGGCGCAACTGCGCAGAGCGCGAGTGCGATGACTGCTTGGATTGATGTTTTCATACGTTGGTGACTGCGGTGGATTCTGGTTTGGTTTGTGACGGCGAGGAGTGATACCGAGCTGTCGTTTAGCAGTGACGCAGAAAAGCTTGAGAAAAGGGGCCAACTAAAATGCAAAGAGGCCTCACGCGAAACGTGAGGCCTCAATCACTGCTTGGACGTTCGTTAGTCGCCGAGATTGTACATCTCGACTACGGCGGTCCCGAATTTTCCGTTCTTATCCGTGACGATGGCGGTGTATTCGCCCGACGGTAACATCGCGAAGATTGCCGCTTCGCGATCGTCCGTCGGCGCGAGCCCGGCGTTCGAGATCGCGCTCGCCTGCGTCGGATCATCTTTCCAGTTATCGTTGAATGCCAGACGTGCGCCGTTTTTGTCGCGCAGGTCCAGCGTCGGATCAGGCAGCGGCGCTGCTACTCCGCTTTTCGTAAGCGACTGGCCAAGCGCGCGGACGACCACAGGAGTTACATCGCTTCCGCTTCGCAGGATGAATCCGCCAATCTCTACCCTGTCGCCGGC
>JALYZW010000302.1 GCA_030945725.1 Verrucomicrobiota bacterium
GGTTTCGTCTGGCCCGAGGAAAGCACAAAAATCGCGGCCGGCGCGAATCAACCGCGTCGGTATTCCCTCACGGTTCAGGACCGCCGCTGCGACGTAGAGGCTTCGAACTTCGCGGGCATTGGCCGAATGAACGTTCCCGGTATAGCAAAGCACCGTCGCCTGCGGATCGATGCCGAGGCTGGCCAGGAGGTCGTTGTCACGCGGCCGCGGATAAAACAGCTTCCGCTCGGCACCCGGCCAAAGAGTGAGCTTAGGCGTTGCCGATGGTACAAAGCGCGCGAGCTCGTCGATAATCACCGTCACGCCGGCGGCGGAGGCGATGAACGCGCGGTAACGCCGCGGATGCGCGAGGTTCTTCGGAATCTCAATCGATCTGCTGCGTGCAATCTTCTCGAAGGGCCGGCCAAAATTCGCTTCGAGGATCAGCTCTTCGTTGTCCTCGAGATGAATGAAGAGCGTCGCCTCGCATAGCCCCGCTACCTTCTCGCAAAAGAGCCGGACGTTTTCGCGAGGCGTCCACGCATGCAGGATGTCGGGCGATTCGCCGTTCTCGAAGAGGTCGGACCATTCGCCGTCGACCTCGTCAAACGTGCAGACGGAATAACGCTGTTCGCCGAAGTCGGTGCCCGCATTTTCGCTCTGCGGGATTGCCACCGCGACAGCATGGTCGCGGTCGCTCAGGCAATTCGCAAAATTATGAACGTGAACGGCGCTGTTTGCGCTGAAGTCGTGGTAGAGCGCGAAAAGGATATTACTCATGCTCGGTGGCGAGACTGTAATCACCGCGCTCAAGGTTGAGATTACGGTTGTAGTAGGGATCGCCTCGTTCGATCACCGACTCCCACTGGTCGAGCAACAGCATCCGGTCGACCATGTCGTAGTACGCCTTGCGTGAAACCCACTCATGGTGAACGACAACGGCGCAAGGCGTATGAATCAGGCGCAGGTTTTTCGCGCGCAACCGCAAACAGAGATCCAGATCCTGGTAAGCGGTGAAGTAGTGCTCGTTGAATCCGCCTATCTCGAGGAAGAGAGACTTGCGCATCATCATGCACGCCGCCGTGACCGCCGACACCTCCCGAGCGCAGGAAAGACTTCCTGCATAGCCGTCTCCATCGAGTGGAAAACCGCGCATGAGGTGGTCGGCAGTCCCACGGATCCCGAGCGCAACGCCCGCGTGCTGGACGGTTTCGTCTTCGTAAACAAGCATCGCACCCGCGGCGCCGACGTCGAGCTGCTCGGCATAAAACAGCAAGTGTTCGAGCCAGTCTTCAGTCACGATCTCGGTGTCGTTATTCAGGAAAACGAGAAACTCACCGCCCGCGGCGGCAACGCCTTGATTGTTGGCGCGTGAGAAATTGAACGGGCCGGCGAACGGAACGCGCTGCACGGGATATTGCTCCATCAGCCGAAGCGCCTCCGGATCGGTTGTGTCATTGTCGACCAGGATGACCTCGCACTCGGGGTACGAGGTACGGTTAGCGATACTCTCCAGGCACCGACCGAGATAATCCGGTTTATCTTTTGTCGGAATGATGATGCTGATCGGCGGATAGGATGGCCTTGGCCGCGGCACGATCTGCAGGCGATGTGGGAGCCTGGATGGCGCCGCTTCCGCTGCGACGCCGAGGCGGCTGAGGTGGGCATTCACCGCACGAGCCTGCAACGTGCCGATCTCCGGTTTCGCATCACCGCTTTCCGCAATGCTTCCGGGCGTCTTCCGCCAGTGGTACATGACCTCCGCGATGTGGCCGATCTTCGCGCCTGTCTCACTGACGCGAAGCATGAACTCGAAATCCTGAACGCCGTCGAACTCGGAGTTAAAGCGGATCTTCCTCGCAATCTCGCGGCGCACGCACAGCAGATGGCCTACGTACATTGCGCCGCGAAAATACTCCGGCGACCAGTCCGGCTTGAAGAAGGGGTCGACCAGTTTTCTGCTATTGTCGTTGAGCTTGTCTTCATCCGAATAGACGACGTCAAAACCGTCCTTCAGCTTCTCGGCAAGCAACTCAAGCGCATTGCTCGGCAGCAGATCATCATGGTCGAGAAAGCAGACGAAATCGCCGCGCGCCAAATCGATGGCGGCGTTCGTCGCCTCGCTAATCCCGCGGTTTTCGCGCCTATGGATCCGAAGCCGGGGCGACACGGAATCGAGTCCGGCAATCAGCTTTTGGGTCTCTCGATCAGTCGACCCGTCATCGATCAGGCACCACTCCCAGTGTGTGAATGATTGGTCGAGCAGCGTCGTGGCCGCTTCGGCGAGCCACTGGGGCTTCGTGTTGAACAGGGGCGTGATGATGCTGAACATCGGCGCTGGCCGTGGCGCATCGCGCTGACCTTCCGCGAACCGGGGAGTCAGGAGTTTGAGTGCGCCGTCGGCCGTGATTCCGCGCAGATTCGGGAGAGGGCGCACGGTGTCCTCGTCCAGGTCTTCGTCCGCGTCGCCGACGCGCGATTTACGCGTAAGTTCATGTTCAAAGAAAGGCTCCCAGCCGCCTCCATTAGTGATCGCCTCCAGTCGGACAGTGGAGGTCCCTCGCGGGACCGCGATTTCGACTGCGAACCCGCTCCGGCGAACCCGTTCGTCGCCATCGAACGAGCGCTCAATATCCCGCCGCTCAAACCCGTACCGGCCGATCCGGGACTTCTTCCCAATTTTCGCGCGCACCCCTGCGAGTTCGCGACCGGACTGCGAAAAGCACCAGCCTCTGATCAACAAAACACCGCGGGCAGTCGCCCATGCTTCCGGCAAATCGATCGCGAAGGCGAGATCTTCATTCGGCGGCTTCGGCGCGACGCGATCGTTTCGTTTTCGCGCGGTCAGTTTCCAGATCGGCTTAGCCGCTTTCCAGACCGCCGATTGCTCGATCGCTCGCAAACGATTATCGCGCTCCTGCAGTCGCGCTACGGCGTCGGCTCGCTTCGCCTTGTGCTCCGAGGCGTCGCGCTCTGCCTGATCGAGTTGTCTTTGCAGACGCGCGATGTTCGCCCGCAGCAGGCGAAGTGCGCCTTCCGCTCTCGTTACGTTCGCGCCCACACGATCGAGAAATTCCAGCGTCGGCAGTTTGTCTGCCATTCGCGCTGCGAGCGCGACGGTTCCACGACGCTGGTTCAGCACCGCGCGCAACGATTCTAGTTCCTCGGCGATTCTGGCGAGGTGATCTGGTTTGTCAGACACGAATAGCGAGAGATAAATTCGCGCGCAAGCGTTGACCAATCACGCGCGATTAGGAGATAGCCGCCGTTTCCATAGCATGCAATGCTTTGCGCTGTCGCCAGCGCGTAGTGTCACGCACCAGCAGGGGAAGCGCGAGGGTTGCGGGCGTGCGACCCCGTAGCGAACAGTTCGGCGCAACATTAAGATATTCTGGTGCACAATCTGCTAGACTTATTTCTGCCGATGCGTAAAACAACCCCCGTGATTCGTTTCTCCCTTCCGCCTTCTTTTTTCCTGTCGGTTCCCTGCGCGGCTCTTTTTAGCGCTCTCGTCGCGAGCGTTGGTGCTCCGGCCGCGCTCGCCGATGGTCCTCCCGCGGTGCAACTAGGAAATATCTCCACGCGGCTTGCGGTTGGCCGCGGTAACGACGTCCTAATCGCTGGATTCATCGTCACAGGCACGCAGCCGAAGCGAGTCGTAATCCGCGGCGTCGGTCCTGCCTTGCCGGTGACTGAGAATCTGGCTGATCCGACCCTTGAGTTGCACGATTCAACCGGCGCGGCCGTCGCGACAAACGACAACTGGCGAGATACGCAGCAGGACGAGCTCATAGGTACAAAGATTCCACCGCGGAATGACTACGAGTCGGCGATCGTCAAAGCTCTTAACCCCGGCGCATACACGGCGATTCTTGCCGGTAAGGGGGGCACAACCGGCGTCGGAATCGTCGAAGTCTATGATCTGGATCTGAGCGTGGACTCGAAATTGGCTAACATCGCCACCCGCGGATTTGTGGGCCGAGACGACAACGTGTTGATCGGCGGCACGATCGTTACCGGCAGTCAACAGATGAACGTCCTCTTCCGTGGTATCGGGCCGTCGCTCGCGGACGCCGGTGTGACGGCCGCGCTCCAAGATCCGGTCCTGGAGCTGCATGACGGTCAGGGGGCCTTGATCGCGAGTAACGATAATTGGCAGGACACGCAGTCCGCCGAGATAGAACGAACTACTATCGCGCCGCGTAATCCGCGCGAGTCCGCGATTCTTCGCCAGCTGGGCCCAGGTGCTTACACGGCTATCCTCAAGGGCAAGAACAACACCATCGGGGTTGGATTGGTTGAGGCTTACCAGATTAACTAAGAGACTATGACATTTTTTCAGCGCGCGCGAGTAGTCGCGATACTCACAACGACTTGTCTCACAGTAGCAACGGCCCGAGGGCAGGTCAGTGGTGATGCTACGATTAGCGCCAACGACCCGGCCTTTGGGCAAATAACGGTTAGCACATCCAGTCAATATGCTGGCGCGGTTTCATCTATCCGCTGGCATGACAAAGAGTTCATTAACAACTGGGACCACGGCCGCCAGTTACAGCCCAACTCGGAGTTCTTCAATCGCTACGAGTGTTACAATCCCTACGAAGCGGGTAGTAAGGATGACGGGAGCAAGCCCACGACCTCGAGTCGGCTGCTCGCCCTAGCGGCCAGCGGCAATCAACTGGAAAGCACCACGCAAATGGCGTGGTACATGTCGACCCGCGAGCCGAGGGGCCCCGGATACGGCGATAACTGCGGCGATCCAAAGGACTTTTTGGCCTGCCCGCCGTTAGCAGCGGGCGAAACGCTTTCGAAGTATCAAGTGCACAAGACGGTCCGAATCGGGTTGCCCGGTATTCCAAACGTAATCGAATACAAATCCGACCTCTTCATCCCCGAGGCGGTGCTAAAAGGGTTGAATCAAATCACCGCTGTCGTCCCTTGGGACTTTTCCACGGTGCGCACTTACGACGTCGTCTCCAAGGGATACCGCGATATTCGGTCACTCGGTGGCGGCGACGATAGCACAAAAGTGGTAGCTACTCCGGAC
>JALYZW010000345.1 GCA_030945725.1 Verrucomicrobiota bacterium
TCCATCAACGCCGCGACGGCGCAGACGACGAGACCCACACCGAGCCAGACGGCCTGGCGCTTCACGAAATAATAAACGTCACCGTGGCTGTCGTGCGCGAACGCGCTCGTGCTAAAAAGCATCACGATGCCGATGACCAGCATCCCGAGCACCGCCAGGAACAGGATGTAAGCGCTCTTTCGGTGCATCAATCGTCGCCTCCGTCACACGTCGATTGATTCTCAAAACCAGGAACCCAGGATGAAGAGAACGGAATCCGGAAAGCCCGAACGGGGCGGAGACTCTGCGCGCCCCCGCCGTCATTCTGAGTGAAGCGGAGCGGAGTCGAAGAATCCCGCGGCCTGACCGAAAACACTCTTCTCGTTAGGCGGCGGGATGCTTCGACCTTGCTCAACATGACAATCTCCTGAACGGCCCTACCCGTCCGATTTCTTCGCCTTGGACGCGACTTTCACTGGCACGATCAGCTTCTGGCCGATCTGTAATTTGTGCGGATCATCGATATGATTGACGGCCAGCAAGTCGACGTACGAAACCTTTAACTTTTTCGCGATCTTGGCGGGATTATCGCCCTTCGCCACGATGTAACTCTTCGCACCGGCGGGTGCGGCCGACGGCTTCTCGCCCGCTTTCGCCGGCTCCCCTTTCGGGCCGACTTTGGCCACGATTTTTTCCGCGCCCCGCACTGGCTTCGACGCGTCGTGCTTCGCGGCGCCCGGTTCGCTCGCGACGACATTCGAATCGGATTTTTCACCATTCGCCGCTACTGCGGATGCGTCAGACGCTTTCGCCACGGCGGGCGCAGGCCCGGGAAAAGCCGCCTGCCGTGTCTTGATCGTATTGAACGCAACAATCCCGGCGACCGCGACGACGTGCAGCACGAGGACAATCAAGAGCGCGCGCGATAACTTCATGTTTGGCTCGGCCATCTCCTCGAACTCCATGTCGTCGGGGAGAGCGAGCGATCGGCGCGCGGTCGCCGCGCGCAGTTTTTTCCGGGGAAGGAGGTTCGGGAGTCTTAGTTTCATTTGGGTAGCGCGCGCACCAGCGCACGAAATTGATCGCCGCGATCGGCGTAGCTTTTGAACATGTCGAACGAAGAGGTACCGGGAGAAAAGAGGACCACTTCTCCCCGTTTGGCGGCGGCGTGCGCTCGCTCGACCGCGTCGGGAAGCGACTCCGCGATTTCACACGGCACTGCGCCGCTCCAGTCGTGCGCGATGCGATCGGCCATCTCGCCGAGCAAGATCGTCGTGCGTACCTTCTCCGCGACGAGCGGTCGCAGCGTTTCAAACGTGAAGCCTTTGTCCTTCCCGCCGGCGATCAGCACGATCGGCTTCGTCTGCGCGAGAAGCGCTTTCTCGACCGCGTCCAGGTTCGTCGCCTTGGAATCATTGATGTAAACGACGCCGTCGACTTCGGCCACGAACTCGCACCGGTGCGGCTGCGGTTCGTAGGCGCAAAGCGGCGGGACCATCTCGCCGAAAGTAAGTCCGCGCGATAAGCCGACCGCCATGGTCGCCATCAGGTTTTCGATGTTATGCGAGCCGCGCAATTTGGTTGCGGACATGCGGACGACCGGCGAATTCTGATAGACGATCGCGCCTTGTTCGAAACGAAAGTCGGCCCGGTCCGAGTAGGCGCTGAACGTGATCGTGCGCGCGCGCAGCTTCGGTAAATCTTCCGTGGCGTTCACGACTGCGACCTCATTCGCCGTTTGATAATCAAACATCCGCAGTTTCGCCGCGCGGTACTCGGCCACGGTCGGGTAACGATCGAGATGATCCGGCGCGAAATTCAGCCAGACGCTGATGTCCGGTTTGAACGACGTGATCTTCTCGAGCTGGAAGGAACTGACCTCGACGGTCAGCACATCGAGCGCACGTTTTTCGCGCGCCACTTCGCACAACGGTTTCCCAATGTTGCCGCAGGCGATCGTACGCTGCCCGCACGCGTTCAACATCTGCGCGAGCAGCTCCGTCGTGGTCGTCTTTCCGTTCGTGCCCGTGATCGCGATGACCGGCAAAGCGCACGAACGCCAGCCGAGTTCGAGCTCGCTGATTGTCTCGACTTCGCGCGACGAAAAGTTCACGCCGAGCGCGGAAATCGGATCGATGCCGGGGCTCCAAACGACGAGATCGTAAGGCGCCGAATCCTTCGCGGCGGCCGGTCCGCTGACCACGTGAATCCCGCGCGCGCGTAAATCATCGAGCGTCGATTTCAGCAGCTTCCGCTCGTCCGCCGTATCGAGCACGGTGACCACCGCGCCTTCATCGCGCAGCAGTAACGCTGCAGCGGTGCCGCTGAGGCCCGCCCCCAGAACTGCTGCGTTTTTGCCAGAGTAAAGCATCGGTTTTATCTCAGCTTCAATGTCGCGAGGCCGAGCAGTGCGAAGACCATCGAAAGAATCCAGAAGCGCACGATGACGGTGTTTTCCTTCCAGCCGCTCAACTCGAAATGGTGATGGAGCGGCGACATCGCAAAGATGCGTTTGCCGGTGAGCCTGAAGCTGAGCACCTGCAGAATAACCGAGACGGCTTCTATCACGAAAACGCCGCCGACGACGGCGAGCAGGAATTCCTGTTTGCAGCAAATCGCGACCACTCCGACCAGGCCGCCGATCGCGAGCGAGCCGGTGTCGCCCATGAAAACTTTTGCCGGGTGGCAGTTGAACCAAAGAAAGCCGAGACCGGCTCCGACAAGCGACGAGCAAACAACCGTTAACTCGCCAGTGAACGGGTAGAATGGAACCTGCAGGTACTCGGCGATCTTATAGTTTCCGCCGGCGTACGAGAGCAGTGCGTAGGTGAATGCGACCGTCACAGTGCATCCGATTGCGAGGCCGTCGAGGCCATCGGTGAGATTCACGGCGTTCGACGAGCCGACGATGACGAGCGCGAAAAAGAGAAGCGTCGCCCAGCCCATATTTTCGATCACCGGCGTCTTGAAAAACGGCAGATAAAGCGAGCGGGCCTGCACTTCGATTAATGGACTGGTCAGGAAAACCGTCGTCACGATGCCGGCCAGGATGACCTGGAAGAGCAGCTTCAATCGCCCGCTGATGCCGTCTGATTTCTTCTTGGTGACCTTCAGGTAATCATCGGCAAACCCGAGCCCGCCGAGATAAACCATGCTGAAGAGCGCGAGCCAGACGAAGCGATTATCGGGACGCGCCCAGATGATGCTCGAGATGACCACCGTCGCGATCACGAGCACGCCGCCCATCGTCGGTGTCCCCTTTTTTCCGCCGTGCAACTCGGCGAGGTGACGCACTTCCTCCGCGGTCCGAATCGGCTGGCCGACCTTCAGCGAGATCAACTTTCGGATGACGAAATTGCCGAAGATGAGCGAAAGCGCGAAGGCCGTCACGGCCGCGGCCACCGCGCGGAAAGTGACGTAGAAAAAGAC
>JALYZW010000366.1 GCA_030945725.1 Verrucomicrobiota bacterium
GGTGTGACGTTGTCGGAGGTCGAGATCTTGATGCGCGAATTCGGCCGCCACGTCAGCGATCACACCCAGATTCTGTTCGGCACAGCGGTCGACGGGCGGATGGGAAATCGCCTGAGTATTACGATCATCAGTTCAATTGCGACCGCGGAGGAGACCGGCGTTTTGCCTTCATTGAAGACGAAATTCCCTGCGGTTGCCCCGCAGACCATGCGAGCCGAGCCGGAGCCGGTCGCGATCGCAGAGCCGATCGTCGCTCCGGTTTTGGAAGCGGAACCCGAGCCGGCGCCGGCGCTGCTCGCGACGGCGCTGGAGCTCCCATCGGAGGCTGCGGCGCCGCCGCTGGCGACCGAAGAACCGGCGGTCGGCGAACCGACTTCATTCATCGAGCTGGTCGAAGCGGCGCCGGAAAACTCGCCCGAGCCGGAGCCGATCGCACCCGAGCCGCCGCCCCGCGTGCTGCTTCCGAGACGGCGGCCTGCCGTCACCGCCGAGGCCAAACAGCCGCCGCTGTTTTCGTCGGTTCCGCCTGAGGCGCCGAAGCCGGCGAAACCGGTGCGGGAGAAAATCGCCCATGCAAAGCAGGAGACGCTGCAGTTCGAGCCGATCACGCGCGGCCGGTTCGAGAAAAGCGAACCGACGATCGAAGAAGGCCAGGACCTCGACGTGCCGACGTTCCTGCGCAAGAATGTGCGGGTGAAATAGCGCTGTTGAAGCCTGCGCCGGCTATTCCGGTCCGGTTCCGCCTCGCGGTTTGCCTCCAGTGAGCGGCCGCGAGATGGCACGGTTCATGGTGCTTTTGGGACGTGATGCGTCGCGAGCGTGCTTTTACACTGGTCGAGATCATGATCGTGGTCGCGATCGTTGCCTTGCTGGCCGTGATCGCGTTGCCTTCCTTCCTGCGGGCACGCGAGCGCGCGCGCCAGGCGAAGTTTCTCAATGCGCTGCGCATCGCGACGGGCGCTTTCGAGATGTATGCCGCCGAGCATGGCGCCTACCCGCCGGACGTGAACCGCGGCATCGTCCCGCCCGGGATGCAGACTTACTTCGGCGCGAAGCTGGATTGGACCGGGCCGACGCCGATCGGCGGAAACTGGGACTGGGACCACGACGTCTTCGGGATCAAAGCGGGCGTCACCGTCGTGGTGCCAAACGAGACTCCGGAACAGATGGCCGAGATCGATGCGAAGATCGATGACGGCGACCTAACGACGGGCGCGTTTCGCGATCTCGGCAGCGGTCATTACACCTCCATCATCGAAGAATGATCGACGCAGCAAGATGCGAGATGTCGGGATTCGGCTTCGCGGAAGCTACTTCCTGAGCAGGTCAATCACCGCGCTCGTCATGCCGACGAGGCCGGTCCGGATGGTCGGCTCGGGAACCGGTGCGAACTTGCTGGAGTGCAAGCTCGGCAACGGCGTCCCAGTTTTTTTGCTCTCGGCAAGCTTCGCGGGATCCACCGCGCCGACATTGAACATCATCGCGGGAACGGAGTGATCGGGCAGGCTGTATTCCGAAAAATCTTCGCCGCCCATGGTGGGATCTTTCGGCAGAACATTATTCGCGCCGATCGCGGTCTTTAACGCGGCGGAGACACGCTTGGTCAGTTCGGGATTGTTGTAGGTGGCCGGCGTGAACTCATCCATCCGCACGTGCACGTCGGGCATCTTGTCTGGCGGCATCCCAGCGGCGGCGGCGCAGCCTTTCGCGATGCGTTCGATCGCGGCGAGCACAACATCGCGCACTTCTTTTTTGTAGGTGCGCACGGTGAGCTGCATCTTCACTTCGTCGGAGATAATGTTGTGCTTCGTGCCCCCGTGGATCGAACCGACGGTGACAACGACGTCGTCGTGGGGATTGGTCTCGCGGCTCGCGATGGTCTGCCACGCGTTCACGATCTCGGCCGCGAGCACGATCGGGTCTTTGGTCTTATGAGGGTACGCGCCGTGGCCGCCAATCCCTTTCACGCTGACGTCGACCGAGTCGACATTCGCGTAGCAATAACCTTCCGTGACGCCGATTTGGCCGGTCGCGAATTCCGCATCGTCATGCAGGCCGAGGACGTAATCAGGTTTCGGCCAACGTGTGTAGAGCCCGTCCTTCAACAGCGCGCGGGCGCCGCCGACGGTTTCCTCGGCTGGCTGGCCGATGAAGATGACGGTGCCGTGCCATTGATCCTTCAATTTCCCGAGCGCGCGCGCCGTCCCGATAAAAGTCGACATGTGAATGTCGTGGCCGCACGCATGCATGACGCCGACATCCTGACCGGCGTCATTCTTCGTCGTGACGGTGCTCGCATACGGCAACCCGGTTTCCTCGTGGACCGGCAGCGCATCCAGATCGGTGCGAATCGCAACCGTCGGGCCATCGCCGTTTTTCATCACGCCGATGACGCCGAAGCACTGGAGACCTTCCTTTTCATATTTGCCGACGTGTTCGGTCACTTCGCAGCCCGCGGCGCGGAGTTCTTTCGCGACGATCCCGGCGCTGCGTTCCTCGTGGGTTGAGAGTTCGGGATGGGTGTGCAGGTCTTTGTAGATCGCGAGCAGCGAAGGCAACTCGGCGTCGGCGAGCGCTTGCGGTGTTTGCTGAGCGAAGGCGGAGAGCGCGGAGAGCGCGGGGACAAGTCCGAGCACGAGCGGGAGAAACTTCATGGTCGGACCTTACATCGCAAAGCGCTCTGTTGTCATCCAGCGCGAAGTCGCGAATGGCGCGGCTTTAGCCAATAATTTGCGACGGCTGGCGCGATGATTTTTTGTTCTGGTCCGCGATCGGAAGGCGAGTAGTCACTCTTACGATGAATACTTCGGTTCTATCCGCGATGGCGTTTCTCGTCCTTGCAACCACCCTAGAAGTGACCGGGGACGCCGTGGTCCGGCTGGCGATCTTCAATCATGCCGGCGTCATGCGGCTCGGACTTTTTCTCGCGGGCGCGGCGCTCTTGTTCGGCTACGGATTCTCGCTCAATTTAGCGCCGTTGGAGTTCCGGCAGGTCGTCGGGCTTTATATCGCCACGCTGTTCGTCGTCTGGCAGGTCATTAATTTTCTGTTCTTCCGAACGCTGCCCAACACGCCAATTACGGTCGGAGGAATGCTCATCGTGGCGGGCGGTCTGATTGTCACTTTCTGGAAACCTGCGCCGTAGTTTCTCCAAGCGCTGCGGTTTGACCAAGCGGACCGCGCCAGCTACGATAGTCAATGAGTATGCCTCCCGTGCTCGCGGAGTCGGCTCGCCGCAAATCGCAGCGCCGGCCCGACGAGAGCAAAACGCAAAGCCGCCCCGCCGGCGACGTCCTGAAACAGCTCGAGAAGCACGTTCTGATGGACGGCTTCCGGATCGTGATCGACCTCGAGAAGAGCCGCGGCTCTTATCTATGCGATGCGGCGACCGGGCATCGGTTGATCGACTTCTATGGCTTTTTCGGGTCGATGCCGGTCGGGTTCAATCATCCGCACTTTGATGACCCCGCGGTGCAGGAGGAGTTGCTCGCGGCCGCCATGATCAAGGTGGCGAACTCCGATGTCTATTCGGAGGCTTACGGCGATTTCGTCGAGACATTCGTCCGCGTGGCCGGCTTTCCGCCGCTGAACCGCTATCTTTTTATCGAGGGCGGCGCGCTCGCGATCGAGAACTGCCTGAAGGCCGCGATGGATTGGAAAGTGCGCAAGAACATGGCGGCGGGGCGCGGCGAACGCGGCACTGAAATCCTGCACTTCCGGAAGGCATTCCACGGACGCAGCGGTTATACGATGAGCCTCACGAACACCGATCCAAAGAAGACGGATTTGTTCGCGAAATTCGACTGGCCGCGCGTTTCGAATCCGTCGATCGACTACTCGTTAGGCGAAGCCGAACGGGAGCGCGATGTGATCGAAAAGGAGCGGAAATCGGAGGCGGAAATCCGCGGGTTCATCGCCCAAAAAGGCGCGGACATCGCGGCCATCATCATCGAGCCGATCCAGGGTGAGGGCGGCGACAATCATTTCCGCAGGGAATGGCTGCAGAAGCTGCGCCGCATCTGTGACGAGCATGAAATGCTTCTGATTTTCGACGAAGTGCAGACGGGCCTCGGCACGACCGGACGGACGTGGTGCGCCCAGCATTTTGACGTCCAGCCGGATCTGATGGCGTTCGGCAAAAAAGTGCAGGTCTGTGGCGTGATGGCGGGGCCGCGTCTCGATGAAGTGAAGGATAACGCTTTCCGGATGCCGAGCCGCCTGAACTCGACCTGGGGCGGGAATTTCACCGACATGGTGCGTTCGAAACATTTTCTCGAGATCATCGAAGAGGAAAATCTGGTGGAGAACGCGCGGACGATCGGCGACCGAATCGTCGCTTCGCTCCGCTCGATTGCGGCAGATTGCCCAAAGATGAGCGCGGTCCGAGGGCTTGGGTTGTTTATCGCTTTCGATTTGCCGGACGCCGCGACGCGCGACGAGGCCTGGCGGCGGTTATACGATAACGGTTTGCTGGTCTTGAAATCAGGGGAACGCGCGATCCGGTTTCGCCCGGCGCTCGACGTCACGGCGGAAGTCGCTGACGAAGCGATGGAGATTGTGCGGCACGAATGCCGCCGCATCTGCCGATGATCACCGGATGCGCTCCCAGAACGTGATGCGCGACGTGCTCGCGAAGCTCGGGATCGCCGAGGAAGCGCACGGCGTTTTCGACGGCGAGTGGCGCGGCGGCGGCGAGGTAATCGAGAAGTTCTCGCCGATTGACGGGCAACTTCTCGCGCGGGTCCGGACGGCGTCGGACGAGGATTACGAACGTGTCGTGGAACGGGCGCAGGAGGCGTTCGTGAAATGGCGGACGACGCCGGGTCCGGTTCGCGGCGAGACGGTGCGTCAGCTCGGGAATGCGCTGCGCGAAGCGAAGCCGGTTCTCGCGAAGCTCGTCACGATGGAGATGGGCAAAATCATCGCGGAAGGCGAAGGGGAAGTGCAGGAAATGATCGACATCTGCGACTTCGCGGTCGGTCAATCGCGGCAGCTTTACGGCCTCACGATTCAATCCGAGCGGCCAAGCCATCGGCTAATGGAGCAATGGCACCCTCTGGGCATTGTCGCGATTATCTCGGCCTTCAATTTCCCGGTCGCGGTCTGGTCCTGGAA
>JALYZW010000017.1 GCA_030945725.1 Verrucomicrobiota bacterium
CCTTTAAGGAGCTCCTTGGAGTGAAAGACACTCGCAAGCGTTGGAATCATCTGCTGACTCTCTTAGTGCGGACCTGGCCCGATCTACAGGGTTTGCGGGTGTTTGAACTGCATGAGGAGCACGGGCTTCACGTTCACCTGGTCACGAATCAATTCATCGACGTGAACCGCGCTCGTGAGCTAGCGACGCAAGCGGGGTGGGGGAGGATCCACGTAAAACGGATGCCGAGCGAACACCCTGGATACCTGGCAAAGTATTTGTCGAAGGAACGCCCGAAATGCTACCACCGTTGGCGTCTGTGGGCTGGCTTCGGTCACGGATGGGAATGTACCAAGGTGAAAGACTTAATCCGTGAAACGCTTTTCAGCCGTGTCTATCGAGCGTGCAAAGAGTGGAAGAATTGGCGAAGCGCAGTTGCCGATTTACGATGCAGTCAGAGCCTTGCCCCGTCTCGTAGGCATACACAAATATACGCACAGATTCAGGCGCCGCGGGTCAATGCCTGTCGCACTCAGACGTGATAAGCGAAGGGCAGAACGGTCCCGTTTACCTGGGAAAAGGCGGGGTTTGTCCGATTCCGACAATACCTGTCGCAACGCGGCACAAACAGCGGGTGAAGGGAATCGAACCCTCGTCAGTAGCTTGGAAGGCTACAGCTCTACCATTGAGCTACACCCGCGCGCTCGGCAAACTGGCGCGACGGTCCCGCGCTGCCAAGCTCTTTTTGAATTATCGGCGAGGCTTGCGCGGCATTCCACCTCGGCCGTAGCGTGACGTATGCGAAAGGCTCTTTTTCTCCTCTGCCTCGCGCTGATTCCCATCTCCGCGCGCGCGGACCTCACGATCGTGCAGAAAATCGAGGGCGCGGGCGCCGTCACCGCCGACGGCAGCGCGCCGAAGGAAATGACGATCAAGATCAAAGGCGACAAAGTCCGCATCGACACGTCGCCGCAGATGAGCACGATCATCGACAGTAAAAGCGGCGACATCCTGAACCTAATGAACGACCAGAAAAAGTTCCTCCGGGTCTCGGGCGAGCAGGCCCGCGCGGTCGCGGAAACGGCAGCACGTTTCCGCACCAAACCGGAGCCGACCGAGAAAGCAAAGCTCGTCGCCACGGGCAAAAAGGAGACGATCAACGGTTACGAAGCGGAGGAGTACGTCGCCGATACGCCGCAATTCAAAGCCACCTACTGGATTGCGCCGAGTTATCCTGACGGCGCCGCGATCGTGAAACAACTGCAGGCGATCACGCCGCAGTCGTGGGGTCTCGGCGCTGATTCGATGCCGGATTACCGCGATTTCCCGGGCGTCCCTGTGCGGACGCGAATCAATCTCGGCGGCAAGGAAATCGTCAGCACCCTCACGTCGGCTAATCTCGATCCGGTCTCGGAAGCGGAGTTCGCCCCGCCGGTTGGGTTCGAAGAGATGAAAATGCCCGACATCGGCAAGATGTTCGGTGGTGGGAAACCGGACGCGAAAGAGAAGCGTCCGAAGCCGTAGGGCGGCGGCGCGTCAGCGCGTGCAACGCCGGTTGATCCTCGCTTCGGTTTCGCCGCGCCGGCGCGAACTGCTCCGGGCCGCCGGCTTCGAATTCGATGTCGTCTCGGCCGCGGTCACGGAAACAGAGTCGACGGCCCTCACGTTGCGCGAGATCACTTTGGCGAACGCCCTCCGAAAAGGGCGCGCCGTGTCCAGCGCGAATCGTGCTTCAGTCGTGGTGGCCGCGGACACTCTGGTCGCGCTTGACGGTTTGGTTCTGGGCAAGCCGACGGATCTCGAACACGCGCGGCACACCCTGCGACGTCTCAGCGGCCGAACGCACGAAGTTTGCTCCGGCGTTTTCGTCGGCCACGCCGGGCGCGTCCGGCTTTTTCAAGTCGTGTCGCGCGTCCGTTTTCGGGTTCTGACCGACGCCGCGATCGCCGATTACTTCACCAAGGTCAACCCGCTGGATAAGGCCGGAGCCTACGCGGCGCAGGGAAATGGCGCCGACATCATTCAGTCGATTGACGGCTCGTTCACGAATGTCGTCGGGTTGCCCATGGACGAGACGATCCGCGCGCTCGCCGAATTCGGCATTCAACCTACCTCGATCGTTTCGCGTTCTGCCGGTGCTTTGGTGTGAACCGGCTCGCGCTTCAAGACGCGATACAAAAACCAAACGATGAAACAATTCGCCGCGAGAATCACGAATCCAGCGACGCTCGGACGGAACCAAATGTGTCGCAGCTCCAGTGGAATCAGCGCGGCGGTCGCGAACACCATTAGCATTTCGGCCCAGCGTTTTTGCAGGTAAACGCCGACACCCTCCGTGAAGAGGACCGCGGAGTAAAAT
>JALYZW010000032.1 GCA_030945725.1 Verrucomicrobiota bacterium
ATCGAAAACGCCAAATCGAGCGGCTCGGCCGTGAACGTGGCTGATTGGACAAACTACCTCAAGAAAGACACCAATCTCTACGCGACCGGGAAAGACCTCCTCGGGAACACCTACGGCGCGCAGACCGTCGATTCACTCCCGAAAGTCCCGCAAGCTGCCTACGACGCTCTGTCGGACGTCGCGAACGCCAGCTTCTGGTCGCCTTACAACCCCTAAGCGGCAGCAAAAAATCATGATGAGCGTCCTCCCGGTAACGGCAGGGCGCTCTCTGCTTTTCGGTTTCTTCCGACGCCGTTCGCGTCAACTGAACGCATGATGCCGTCCCCCTCCGGCTCTCCCGACCACGCGCTGCGTGCGCGCGCGATCGGCGCCGAGCTTGCCCTCTGCTTCGACAAGCCGTGGGTGCGTTGCGTGTTGATTCTGCTGCTCGGATTCGCGGTGCGTTTCCCGGCCTTGCAGGGGCAATTTCTCTGGGACGACGGCTATCTGGCGCAGGGCAATCCGTTCATCAAGAGCCCGATCCTCGCGCTCGAAACTTTCCGCCACAATCTGCTCCTCGATTCCTTCTCCGCGCACTATCGGCCGGTCCAGACCGTCTCGTACATCGTCGATTATCTCTTCTGGAATACGAACCCGTACGGCTTCCATCTCTCGAGCGTTCTCTGGCATGTGGCCAGTGGCGTTCTGCTTTACTTCCTCCTCCACGAGCTTTTTCGCGCGACGGCTCAAAATTGGTTCCGCTGTGAGGCTCAAGGGACGCCGAAGGAAGACCAGCGTGCTGGACGACTGGCGTTGCTGCTGGCGCTGCTTTGGGTTGTCCACCCGGTCCACAGCGCGGCGGTCGATTACATTTCGGGCCGCGCCGACAGCCTCGCATTTTTCTTCTCGTGTGGCGGTTGGCTGCTCTACGCGCACGGCCGCAAGCACTGCACGCCGGTCGCGCGTGGGCTTTGCTACGCGGCCGCGGCGGCGTCGACGTTCCTCGCGCTTTGCTCACGGGAAAGCGCGGCGATGTGGGTGTTGCTGTTTCTGGTGTTCCTGTTTGCGGCTGACAAGAAAATCGCTCTGCGCGCAAAATTCGTCGTGCTCGCGGCGACGCTCTCCGTCGTCGTGATCTACGGCGTCGTTCGAGAACACGGCACGCGTGGCGGTGTCGCGGTGAGCATGACTGGATCGCCCGCGCCCGTCCGCGCCACGTTAATGCTGCGAGCGCTCGGTGATTACGGGCGCTTAATGGTGTTCCCCTCGAATTTGCACATGGAACGAAGCCTGACCGATTCGCGTCCGATCAGCAGCAACCGTGGCTGGCGCGCAACTGTCGCCGCAGAATACTTGTCGGTCCTCGGCGCCCTGCTCGCAGCAGCGCTCGTGTTCGGCGCGATGCGCAAAGGGCGCGCGCAGAACCTTCGCATCGCCGGCGCGAGTTGGTTCGTCCTCGCGTACCTCCCGATTTCGAACCTCATCGAGCTGAACGCGAATGTCGCCGAGCACTGGCTTTATCTGCCGAGCGTCGGCTTCCTCCTTTTTGTCGCCGGCTGTTGTCTGGAGTTGCCGGCACGCGGCCGGCGTGTCGCCCTCGCGGTCGCGTATTGCGCCATCGTCGGCTTGAGCGCACGCAGTTTCGTCCGCAGCACCGATTGGGTCGACCCGGAGACGTTCTATCGCCGCACGTTGGCCGCGGGCGGCGCGAGCGTGCGGGTGGCTCTAAACTTGAGCCAGATCTACGCGACGGAGAAGCGCTACGACAAGGCGGAGGAAATTTGCCGCAAGGTCCTGCAACTGACGCCGGACTACCCGATCGCCCGCACGAATCTCGCCGACATTCTGTTTCAGGAAGGCAAGTTCGAAGAATCGAAGCAGCTCTTCGTCGCGACGAGCAAAGCCGCCGAGCAGACGCGAACCGAATATCCGCGCACCTGGATCGCGGTCATGCAGGTCGCGCGTCGAATGAATGACGAGCACGACACAGCCGGGGCAATCGCCTTGCTCGACAAAGCGCGTGTCGATTATCCCGGGGTTTGGGATTTGATCAGCCTCGAGGCTGAAATCCTGCGCACGAGCGGTCAATCGTCCGCCGCGCTCGGGCTGGTGCGCGATTTTGCGGAACGGCATTGGTGGCACTACTCCGCGTCGCTCGCCGAGGGACGCCTGCGGCTAGAGTTAAACCAAACTGCGCAGGCCGAGGCGGCGCTTTGGCATGCGAGCTGGCTCGACGTGCACGAAGTCGAGGCGCTGAATCTTCTCAGCCTGACACGGCAGCGGCAGGATCGCATGGCCGAAGCGTACGACATCCAACGCCGCGCGGTCGCCCGCCGGCCGGAAGAACCGCGGCAGCACCTCATGCTCTCGCAAATTCTTACGACGATGGGTCGCACGAAAGAAGCGGCCGCGTCGCTGGCGCAGGTCTCGAGGCTGGCTTCGATCGCCCAGGCGCCCGTTGCACCGCCCTCGCCCTAATCGCACGGTCGCGCCGTGCTTCTGCAAACTTACCGCGGAGCCGGGTTGCTGGCCGCGGCACGCGCGCTCGCCGAATCAGGCTGAAGCAGCAACGCCTGCGCGAAGTGATAGGCGGCGGCGTCATTTGCGCCGTTGGCTTGCGCGATCCGGCCCAGGTTAACGTGCGCACTGGCGCACGCCGGGTTCAACTGGAGCGTGCGATTGAACTCCGCCGCCGCGTCCTCCGGCCGGTGGGCCTTGAGCAGCGCGACGCCGAAGTTGTTGTGCGTTTGCCAATCGTTCGGCGTGATCGTGAGCGCGCGGCGATAACTGAGGATTGCAGCCGGCAAATCGCCGAGCGCCATCTGCGCGTTGCCGAGGTTGTAATGGGCCTCCGCGTAGTTGGGCCGAATCTCGATCGCACGGGCGAAGTGGTGCGCGGCCTCTGTCCAGCGCGGCTTTTGGGCCAGCGCCGTCCCGAGATTCAAATGCGCGCGAGGGCTGTCGGGGCTGACTTCGAGCGCCGTCGTCCAGACCGCGGCTTCCGAGGCATAATCGTCGTTCCGCAAGACCGTCCGACCGGTCAACAGAAGGGCGACCACCGCTATCGTTCCAAATTGCACCGCGGTCCGGCGTTGCGCGAGCCAGTCGAAACGCCTCGTCGCGGCTTGCAGAAAAACGAACGCGCCTGCGACCGCGACGCTTAGGACGGCCGCGAGCGCGAGGTACATGCGGTGTTCGTAAATCAAATCCGCGATCGGGATAAAACTCGAAGTCGGAGCGAGCGTGAGGAAAAACCACGCGCCCGCGAATCCGAGCGCGGATCGCCGGCGAAATTCTCGCAGGGAGAGACCGAGCAAGGCCACGATCATCGCAGTGCTGAGCGCGATCACCGTCCATCTCGTCTCCGGATGCCAGCCGTAATCGAGGCAAAGGGCGTCCGGCCAGAAGGTGAGCCGCAGGTAACGCAGCATCACCTCGGGCTGAGTGGCGGCGTAGGTCAGAGGCGAGATCGATTCAAAACTGAAACCGGCGGTCGGCGCCCACTCGGCGGTCTTGCCTGCGAGGATGAGCGGGAGGAGGGCCAGCGTCGCAAAGAGGGCGAGGTAATAACGCCACCGCGCCTGCCACGCGGCCCGGAACGAATGCGCGACAAAGGTGCGATCGTAAATCAAGACGAGCAGGGGCGCGATCGCCATGATTGGTTTGGTCGTTAGGCCGAGGATGCAGCAGAGCACCGAACAGCTTTGCCAAGGCACGACGCGCTTCGATTCCAGCGAGCGAATGAAAGCATAAAGCGTAAGCAGGCAGAACAATCCCATCAGTGATTCGCCACGCTGGATCACGTAGGTGACGCTTTCGGTTTGCAGCGGATGGACCAGCCAGAGAACCGCGCTCGCGAGCGCCAAACCATCCGCCGCGGCCGCGATTTCACGGTTCTGCTGCAGCGCAAAAATCCGCCGCAACACTCCCAGCATCACGCACGCGGCGGCGAGATGGATCAACCCGTTCAGCACATGGTAACTCCACGGCGCGAGGCCGCTGATCTCGTAATTCAGCGCGAGCGACCACTGCACCGCCGGGCGCGAAGTGTGAAAGAGCGGCCCCCACGGCGGCGACATCGAGCGGATGTAGGGGTTCTCGATGATGTGCTCGATGTCATCGAAAACGAACCGGCCAGCGAGTGAGTTGCCGAATGCGCAGACCGCCATCGCCGGCAGAACCAGATAGAAAACCAGGCGCCTGGTCACGGCTTCAACGGGAGCACAGAATGGGGCCTCGTGCTGGCGGACTTTGACCGCGACGATGGCGATCGATGCGCGCGCCGAGTTCGTCCGACCTCGTCTGCGGGTTGCGGCAGATTGTGTTTGGGAGTAATGGCCGCGTCGCGATGCACGCTCGAGTCTACTCGGATAAAGACACGACTTTGCGCCCGCTGCGCGGCAAAACGCTCGGCGTGATCGGATACGGATCACAGGGCCGCGCGCAGGCTCTTAACCTCAACGATCGGGGACTTGCTATGATCATTGGGTTGCGACCGAAGAGCCGATCGCGCGCCGCGGCGCGCAAAGACGGATTCGCCGTTTACACGGCGGCGGAGGTCGCTCGTCGCGCAGACATCCTTTTTCTTGCGCTCCCCGACATGGCGATTCCGCGCGTCTTCGAGCGCGAGATCGCGCCTCACTTGCGCAAGGGGCAGACGCTTTTGTTCGCGCACGGCTTCGCGATTTTTTACCGAACGATTACCCCGCCGCCGGACGTTGACATCGTCATGGTGGCCCCGAAAGGACTGGGGCCGATGGTCCGGCGAGAGTTCGTAGCCGGCCGCGGGGCGCCGGCCTTGATCGCGGTCGCGCAGAATGCAAGCGGCCGCGCGCAGAAAACGGCGCTGGCCTGGGCGAAAGCGATCGGCTCGGCGCGCGCCGGTGTGATCGAGACGACATTTCGCGAAGAAACTGAAACGGATCTTTTCGGCGAACAGGCCGTCCTTTGTGGAGGGATGACGGCGTTGGTGCGCGCGGGCTTCGAGACGCTCGTCGAGGCGGGTTATCCCGCGGAGCTAGCTTACTTTGAGTGCCTGCACGAGTTGAAGTTTATCGTCGACCTGATGCACGAAGAAGGGATCGCCGGCATGCGCGCATCGATTTCGGAGACGGCGAAATGGGGCGATCTGACGGTGGGCCCGAAGATCATCGATGCGCGCGTCAAGAAAGCGATGGCCGCGCAATTACGCCGCATCCAGAGCGGTGGGTTCGCGGAAGGATGGCTGCGCGAATCAGAAACTGGGCGCCGCCGCTACGACAAATTACTTGCCGCCGGCGCTGCGCATTCGATCGAGCGGACGGGGGAGCGGCTCCGTGCGCTGACGAGTTGGAGTGCTCCGGCCCGAACGCGTCGCGGGCGTTGAGTCACTCAGCGGTCCCAGAGAAAATGTTCGAGCCGGAGGCGGGCGAGGCGCGACTTTGCTTCCTCGCTTCGATCGCCGGCGGAGGATGCCAGCTTCTCGTAGACGCTGGCGGCTTGATCCCATTTTGAGTCGTCTTCCAGCAAGCGCGCGGCATTGAATCCCGCCTTGTAGAACCAAAAATACTCCGCGGATTTACCGGGGCGGTTTTCGCCCTCGATCACTTTGTAAAACATCTCCAAAGCCCGCGGCCGATCGTCGAGTTTTTCGAGACACATGGCCGCTTTGAAGAGCGCCTGGTTACGCCAGTGAGGCGACGCCTGCGCGGCACTCGCGAGCTGCTCGTACAGCTCCATTGCCGCCGGATATTTCGCTCGATCGTTCGCTCCCATGTCGTACGAAATGTCGGCTTTGCCGCAGAGCGCTTCCCACTTGTCACCCGGCTTCGCATCGCCCTTCAACACTTCGTCGTAGAGTGTGAGCGCATCGTTCGGCTTGCCCAGCTTTCGCTCCGTCGCCGCCTGCTCATTGCGCGCAGCCCATTTCAATTCACCACCGCGCTTCACCACGTCATCGAGCAGCACGAGCGCGCGATCGAGCGAATCTGCGCCCATGCTTTGCAACGCTGATTCGGCGGCGAAGAACAACGCCTTTTCGGTGTAAGCGCCGTTCGGATTTTTTTGCGCCAGGAGCTCGAACTGCGTCTGCGCGTTCGCGAAATCGTGGCGCCGGTACGACGCCTCCGCGAGCTTCATCCGAACATCGCCCGCCACCGCAGATTCGGGATATCGCTCGAGAAATTGAGTGCTCAATGCGATCACGCTCGGCTTGTCGGGATCCGGCGTCGCATCCGCGATCCAAATGCGCAGATAATCCGCGCGCTCATTTGCCAGCGCCGTCGGCTGACTGCCCGCAGCGCGCTCGAGGTATTTTTGCGCCTCGGCGATCCGTGGCGGAGCCGCATGAAACGAAAGTTCCGCGAGCGCGACCAGCGCTTCTGAGACGCGCTGGTGGCGGGGAAAATCGCGCACGAAGGCCTGCAAGGAATCGGTCGCCCGCTTGTCCCCTTGCGCCGCCTGCACCAGACCGGCCTCGAGGACGAGATCTCCGCGCGTCGCCTCGTCCGCGCCCGCAGCGTTGAGAGCGTCACTATCAGCAACAAAGCGGACGTTGTCTTTCAACTGGAGCCAGGCCGCGGAAGCGTTAAACAGCGCGTCGGCGGCGACCGCTGGACGGTTGCGCGCCTGCTCGTCGAACGTGCGCGCAGCGGCCTCCCACTGGCCCGCGCGATAATGGATTTCACCGGTCATCATTTTGATTCGCTCTTCCAGCGCACGTTCAGGGCGCAGCACCAGCGCGTCATCCAGGATGGAAATCGCTTCGTCGAAGCGGCGGTCGTCCGCGACCAGCTCCGCGAATTGCAAATACGCTTCGGCCAGCGGCGGCAGCGTCGGATGGCTTTCGCGCAATTGTGCAAAAATCCGAAGCGCGTCGTCCCGCCGGCCCGCCCGCGTGTCGGCGCGAGCGAGATACCACTGGGCGAGCGCGCGGCGCGGTTGCGCCGGATCGTTCGCCCACCGCGCCAGCTCGCGACGCGACGGCTTCCGCTCCATGGCGTAGAGCTGATCGAGTTTCGCGAAAACGGGAGCGAGGCCTGCGCTCGTCCCGTAATGGTCGATAAAATTTTCCAGCGCGTCGTCGCCTGCTTCCGGCGTATTGAGCTTGCGATGCGCATCGGCCAGTGCGAAGAGCGCTGCCACGAGCACGGCGTAACTCGCCCCTTCAGGTTTTTGCAGGATCGTGCCGAAAAGTTCGGTCGCCTTCTCGCGATGACCGAGCGCCGCTTCGAGTCGCGCGCGCAGATAGCGTTTCTCCTTTTTCTCACTGATCGATTTCGCCTGCGTCGCACCCATGATCCGCGTAGCCCCGGCGGTGTCATGACGATCGATCAGCAGACCGGCTGACCGCAATTGCGCGCGGACCCGCCACCGTGGCACACGCTGCAGACTGGCGAGCGTGCGAAGCGCGTCGTCCGCTCGTCCGAGCGCGCGGAACGATTCCGCTTCGCCCATTTTCGCATCGTCGTGCACCGGCGATGCGCTGTCTTCCGCGACTCGGTGATATGCGGGCAACGCTTCCTCCCAGCGCTCGAGCGAGGCGAGGGCTTGTGCGCGGAGGAATTCCACCTCGCTCGAGTCCTGCGCCGCTCCGTCGAGCAACTCCAGGGCCTTCTGCGGTTGTCCGGCATCGATCAATGCTTCCGCCAGTTTCTGTCGCGCCGCGCTCGCTTCCGCCGGCGACAGATCATGCGTCAATAATTCGCGTAACCGCACCACCGCGACTTGCGGCACGCCGTCCGCGAGCGGTCGAGCGGCCGCGGTGACATCCGGAAATTCATCTGCGGCTCCGGCTATCCGGCAGGATAGCAAGGCGACAGCAAGCGTAGCGATTGCGCGCCGCGCAAATTTTTCGGCCGAGGTCCGCTTCATGCGACGCTCAAAATCGGCTGAAGATATTGGCCGGTATAGCTCTCCGCGATCTGCGCGATCTTTTCCGGCCGACCCGCCCCGACAATCTGTCCGCCGCGTTCGCCACCGTCGGGCCCCATGTCGATCACCCAATCCGCGCACTTGATCATCTCGAGATTGTGCTCGATCACGACCAGCGTATTCCCCGCATCGCGCAATTTCATCAGCACCTGCAGGAGCTTCTCGATGTCCGCAAAATGCAGCCCGGTCGTCGGCTCGTCCAGAATGTAGATCGTCCGTCCCGTCGCTCGTTTAGCCAGCTCCGTCGCCAGCTTCACGCGTTGCGCTTCGCCGCCCGAAAGCGTCGTGCCGGCCTGGCCGAGACGCAGATAACCAAGCCCGACATCGAGCAGCGCCACCAACCGGTCCGAGACCGCCGGCACGCTCCGGAAAAAACGCGCCGCTTCGTCGACCGTCAGGTTGAGCACATCCGCGATGTTCTTGCCTTTGAAGGTAATCTCGAGTGTCTCCCGATTGTAACGTTGCCCGCGGCAAACCTCGCACTCCACGTAAACGTCCGGCAGGAAGTGCATCTCGATTTTGATCAGCCCGCCCCCTTCGCAATTTTCGCAGCGGCCGCCTTTCACGTTGAAGCTGAACCGGCCGGCGTCGTACCCGCGAATCCGCGAAGCAGGGAGCTGACTGAACAACTCGCGGATCGGCGTAAACGCGCCGGTGTAGGTAATCGGATTCGAGCGCGGCGTCCGGCCGATAGCCGTCTGATCGATCACGATCGCTTTGTCCAATTGATCGAGTCCATCGATCGAGCGGTAAGCGCCGGGACGTTCCTTTGATTTGTAAAAATGCCGGAACAGCGCGCGCCGCAAGGTGTCGTCCACGAGCGTCGATTTCCCGCTGCCGGACACGCCGGTCACGCAGGTGAAACAACCGATCGGGAAGGACGCGGTCACGTTCTTCAGATTGTTTTCCGTCGCTCCTTTCAACGTCAGCCAGCCTTCGCCGTACGCGCTGCGCCGTGGCTCGGCCCGCAGCCGCGGGATGTTGATCCGCGCACGCCCGGAAAGGTAATCCGCGGTCGGCGAATTTTTCGCGAGCAACACTTCCTCGATCGTTCCCTGCGCAACCAGTTCGCCGCCCCGCGGTCCAGCGCCCGGCCCCAGATCGAGAATGTGGTCAGCCGCGCGAATCGTCTCTTCGTCGTGCTCGACCACGATGACCGAATTGCCGAGATCGCGCAGCCGGCGCAAGGTCGCGAGGAGGCGCCCATTATCGCGCTGGTGCAGGCCGATGCTCGGCTCGTCGAGCACGTAAAGAACTCCGGCTAATCCGGAGCCGATCTGCGTCGCCAGCCGGATCCGCTGGGCTTCACCGCCGGACAACGTGCCGCTCTCGCGATTCAACGTCAGATAATCGAGCCCAACCTCGACCAGGAACTGGAGCCGCGACGCGATTTCCTGCAGCACTTCGCCCGCGATCTCGCGCTGCTGTGGCGTCACTTCGATCCGCGCGATGTACTTTGCGGCCGCGTCAATCGTGAGGTCGCAAAACTGATGAATGTTAAGCTCGCGTCCGTCCGCGTCCTTAATTGTGACGGCCAGAATTTCCGGCTTGAGTCGCGCCCCTTTGCACGTCTGGCATGGGACGCGCGTCATGAAGGCGCGAATCCGATTACGCGTAAATTCGCTTTCCGTTTCCTCGTAGAGTCGCTGCATTTGTGGCACCAATCCTTCGAACGGCCGCGCCGCTTTCGCCGCCTTCCCATTCGCGCCGAAACTCATCTCGATCGCCTGATCGCCGGTACCGAAATAGAGCGCCTTCTTGAACGCCTCCGGCAACTCGGCAAACGACGTCTCCTGGTGCACCCCGAAGTGTTTGGTAAGCGCGCCTTGCAGACCTTTGTAGTACACCTGCATCGGCTTCGTGCCTCGTCGCCACGGCGTGATCGCACCGTCCGCGATCGATTTCGTCGGATCAGAAATCATCAACTCCGGATCGCACACCAGTTGCGTCCCCAACCCATGACACGCCGGACACGCGCCGAAGTGGCTGTTGAACGAAAACGATTTCGGCGTTAGCTCGCCGAGGGTGAAGTTGCTCTCCGGGTTTCCGTAATTCGTCGAGTAACGCAACGTCTCCCACTCCCGCCCGTCGGCCGGTTGGCGCAGCACCGCGACTCGTTGCTCTCCCCATTTCAAAGCCGTCTCGACCGAATCGGCGAGCCGCGTGCGAATCCCCTCGCGCACCACCAGCCGATCTACGACGGCTTCGATCGTGTGCCGCTCACTTTTCTTTAATCGGATCGGCTCCGGCTGGCCGACCTCATGGATTTCGCCGTCGACTCGAATCCGAACGAACCCTTCCCGCTTCACTTTCTCGATCACGTCACGGAACTCGCCCGCCTGATTTTGCACGAGCGGCGCGAGCAGGATGATCTTCGACTCCGGTTCGTAGGCGAGGATCTGATCGACGATCTGCTGCGTCGTCTGCCGGTGAATCGCCTGCCCGGTCAGCGGATCGTGTGGCTGACCGACGGACGAAAAAAGGACGCGCAGATAATCGTAAATCTCAGTCGTGGTCGCGATCGTGGAGCGCGGATTTGCGCCTGCGCTGCGCTGCTCGATCGCGATCGCCGGCGACAAGCCTTCGATGAAATCGACGTCCGGCTTTTCCATCTTATCGAGGAATTGCCGGGCGTAAGCGGAAAGGCTCTCCACATAGCGGCGCTGCCCTTCGGCATAGAGCGTGTCGAAGGCGAGCGAAGATTTCCCGGAGCCGCTCAAACCAGTAATGACCACGAGTTTCTCGCGGGGAATCTCGACGTGGAGATTCTTTAGATTGTGCTGGCGCGCACCACTGATCTTGATAGTTTCGGCAGGCATCGGACGACGAACGTCGAACCTGTCAGTCAAGCATACCCGCCCCGTTTCTCCACCGAAATCGCCCCATCATGAGTGAGTCCGAGCGCACCATTTCGCAGGCCGAGTTGCACGAGCTGCAGAAGAAATTCAGCGAGATCAAACACTCGATCAATAACGCGCTCGCGGTCATGATGGCGCTTTCGGAAATGTCCCAGCGCCGCCCCGATTATTCCGAGAAACTCGCGACGACCGTGCTGACGAAAGCACCTCAAATCGTCACGAGTCTGCAGGAATTCACGACCGCCCTGAACGACAAGGCGGGCCCGCGGCCGGAAGTCGCGACCGGTTAGTTTTTCCGGCTGGACTTTCACGCTGCGTAACAGCGGCGTTACTTTTCGCGCCTGCGCTCGCGCGCGAAGTCCGGATACAATTGTGGGCTCGTGCTGCCCCGTGCCTCAACTGACCTTCGCTTGTGTGCAGCGCTCATCGTGGCGGCAACGATCGCGTGCTCAACCGTGGCGGGCGCTCCCCCCGTTGCTTCGCGCGATCTTGCCTCCGCCAGGAAGTGGCATGCGCCGCGTGAATGCTTCTTCACGCCGAATCCCGTGCGCGCGACCGCCGAATCGCTCGTTGCAGGGCAAGAAATCTTCGACGCGCGGTGCATGGGATGTCACGGCGCGACCGGCGCAGGCGACGGGCCGGACGCCGGCCGACTCCGCATCCGGCCGGCGCGGCTACGGAGTGCTCGCGTGCAGGACCAGTCGGATGGCCTCCTCTGGTGGAAAATCACGCTTGGGCGCCGACCGATGCCAGGATACGGCTTCCGCCTTTCGTCGACGGATCGCTGGCATGTGATTAACTACCTTCGCACGTTGCACGAGTAGCTCTGGCTTCGGTGCGCCGAACGCGTGAAATTTGCGCGATCGGAAACATGTTTCTCCCATCACGGATTTTCAGCATTCAGATGAATAGTCCGCACGAGATCGAACGGAAGTTCCTGGTCAGGAAACTGCCCGCCGACCTAACGAGTTATCCGTCGAGTGAAATCGAGCAGGGATATCTCGCGCTCGAGCGCGGTGGCGTGCAGGTGAGGTTGCGGAAGGAAGGCGACTTGCGCTGGCTGACGTGCAAACGGGATACCGACGGGGGACGCGAAGAACGCGAAATCCTGCTGACGACTGAGCAATTTGAAACGCTTTGGCCGGCCACGGAGGGCCGCCGTTTAACAAAAATCCGCTACGACGTCCCTTGGGAAAATCATGTCGTTGAGATCGATGTTTACACCGGCCGACACGATGGAGTGATCGTGGCCGAGGTGGAATTTCCCGACACAAAAAGCTGCCGCGAATTTGTGCCGCCGGATTGGTTTGGCGATGAGGTCAGCGGAACCGCGCGCTACAGCAACGTGGTGATGGCGCAGCAGCAGGAGGGTGCTCAATGACGCTTCGCGAAGCGCGGTGGGAAAAGCCAAAGTAGCGTCCCGGATACCGCTGCGTCATCCATTTCCACCAAAGCGACGCCGCCTTTGGCGAGACGAATTCTGCTCTTGGTCAGCCTCGCGATGACCCGCGAGAAATCGGGTTCGTGACCTACCAAGACAATGCTGTGGGCATCATGCCGGCGCACGAGCGCGCGGAATTGATCGGCCGTAAAACCTTTTCCGAGGGTCGCTTCCACCCCTAGTTCCAGGCACAGGATCTCAGCGACGATCCCGGCCGTCTCCGCCGCGCGAGGTAATGGGCTCGTGAAAATCAGGCGTGGCTCCGCGCCGACGTGGCGGAGGAATTTTGCGACCCGCGCGATTTCTTTCCGGCCATGTTTGGTCAGAGGCCGCTCGTCGTCGGGCGCGTCCCAGTGCGGCCAGTCCGCTTCGCCATGGCGGAGGAGATAAACCTGTTTCATCGCGGAGACTTCCGATGCGTTTTCAGATGATGTTCCATTTATTCCGGCGCGTGAGTGGCTGCATCTGCCACAAACGCGTGCCCCCGAGAAACGCATTCCGGTTATGCCCGAGTTCAGCGCCCTCCGGCAGCGTCTCGATCACTTTCGAGTTCCCGCCCCCGAGCACAACGTAATCGGCGATCAATGCGATCTTCAGCTGGCGTACGATCGCGTCCACTTCGCCGAGCCACGTTTTTTTCCCAAGCCGCTTCAGGCCGTCTTTGCCGAGGTGATCTTCGATCGTGGTCGCGCCGTCGTAAGGGAGATCGCCGAGCTCGAGAGAGAGCACATTTTTCTCCCAAACGAGCGCCGTGCCGAGGCCGGTGCCGAGGCCGAGGAACAGCATCCGCCCGCCGTGATAACTGCCGAGCGCCTGCATCGCGGCGTCGTTCATCACGCGGACCGGCTTGCCAAACGCTTTTTTGAAATCGAAGCCGGTCCAACCCGCCGCGAGATGTTTCGGATCGGCCATGATCGCGCCATTTCGAACCGGCGCGGGGAAGCCGATCGAGATCGCATCGAACTTCCAATCCGCGACCAGCTTCCTCACTTCCGCCGCCAGCCGACGCGGCCCGAGCGCGGCCCCGGAATCAAACTTCCGTTTTTGCGCGCGAGCGATCATCACCTTCACATGCGTGCCTCCGATATCGATGACGAGAATGCGTTTCACGAAGGTTCCTTTCGCGCGAGGGTGATCGGCACCAGCTTGACCGCGGGCGCGGCCTGAGATTCCGCGATGGCTCGTGCCTGTCGGCGGGCGCGGTTCCGGAAATGCAGTTGTGCCTGCGAGCGCGAAGGTCCCTCCACGGCATCCAAACGCAGGTAGGTGCCGTCCGCCTGCAGTTCGCGCGCTTTCACCTGATCTTTCAGGTAGGTCGGCAGCACCTCTTCGGTGATTTCACGAGCGAGCACCGGATCGTCGACTGGGAATGCAATCTCGACCCGGCGCAGAAAATTGCGCGGCATCCAGTCGGCGCTCGAAAGATAGACCTCCGGCGCGGTGTCGTTCGCGAAGTAATAGATCCGGCTGTGTTCGAGAAAACGCCCGACAATGCTGATGACGCGGATGTTCTCGCTCAGGCCCGGCATCTGCGGCCGCAGACAACAAATGCCGCGGACGATCAAATCGATTTTCACCCCGGCGCCCGACGCTTCGTAAAGTTTTTCGATGATCTCTTCGTCCACGAGGGAATTCAGTTTCACGATCATGCGGCCGGTCCGCCCGGCTAGTGCATGGTCGCGTTCGCGCTCGATTAATTCGATGACCCGGCGCTGCAGATCGAACGGTGCGACCATCAGTTTTTTCGCGCCCGGATAAGCCGCGAGCCCGGTCAGAGTATTAAAGACAATCGCGACCTCATCGGTTAATTCGACAGCAGTCGTGAGCAGACTGAAGTCGGTGTAAGTGCGCGCGGTGCGCGGATGATAATTGCCGGTGCCCAGATGCACGTATTGGCGGAGCCGATCGGTGTCGCGTCGAATGACGAGGAGCGCCTTGCAATGCGTCTTCAAGCCGACCACGCCGTAAACCACGTGCGCGCCCGCTTCCTCGAGCCGCTTGGCCCATTGGATGTTGGCCGCTTCATCAAAACGCGCGCGCAATTCAACCAAAGCCGTGACCTGTTTGCCGGCGTTGGCCGCTTCGATCAACGCCTCCACGATGGGCGAATCGCCGCTCGTGCGGTAAAGCGTGATTTTCAGCGCGAGGACCTGCGGATCGCGCGCCGCGCGCTCCGCGAACTCGACCACGGGATCAAAACTTTCGTAGGGGTGATGCAGCAGGACGTCCTGCTTCCGCATCACTTCGAAGATATTCGCCTGTGCGGGCAGAGCCGGGTCGCGCGCCGGCTGGAAAGGCCGATCTTTGAATTTCGCGAAAGCGTCGTTCGTGAGGAGCGGTGCGAGATGCGCCATCGAGAGTGGACCTGGCAGACGATAGAGATCCGGTTCCGCAAGATCGAAAAACTCGAGCAGCAACTCGCGAAATTCCTTCGGGCAATCCGCTTCGACCTCGAGCCGGACAGCATCGCCCCGACTCGATCGGCGAAGCTCCTGCTCGATGGTACGGAGCAAGTTTTCGGCTTCCTCTTCGTCGATGTAAAGATCGCTGTTCCGCGTCACGCGAAAGGCATGCACGCCATTGAGCAGCAGCCCCGGGAAAAGGTCGCCGATGTTCTGTTTAATGAGCGACGCGAGGAAGATGTAATCCCACGGTTCGTCGCTGCCTTTGCCGCGCGGCAGCAGGATCAAGCGGGGTAGGACGCGCGGCACCTGGACGATGGCGTGCATCAATTCACCGCCGCGTTGCGCCTTGGCTCGCACGAATAAATTGTGGCTCTTGTTCAAGAGCTGCGGGAAGGGGTGACTCGCGTCGACCGCGAGCGGCGTCAGCATTGGAAACACTTCCTCCTGGAAATATTTTCGCGCCCATGCGCTGCGCTTCGCGTTCAACTGGGCGACGTCGTGAATCCGAATGCCGCTCTTCGCTAGGGTCGGCAGAAGGTCGTCGTTCCAGAGTGTGTACTCGGTCGTGACGAGCTCGTGCGCGATGCGCTGGATCGCGTTAAATGTTTCCGTCGGGCTGAGCCCGTCCGGCCCCACGTCGCTCGTTTCGCTTTCGATCTGTTGCTTGATCCCGGCGACGCGAATCTCGAAAAACTCGTCGAGGTTCGAGCTAAAAATGGTCAGGAATTTTACGCGCTCGAGCAGCGGCTGCGTGGAGTCCTGCGCTTCCTCGAGGACGCGCCGATTGAACTCGAGCCAGCTCAGCTCCCGGTTGATGAAATTCGCGGGAGCGGAGAAACGGCGCTTCGGCTCTGGTTCGTCGCCCGCGCTATCCGCGGGGGGGGCGGGTCCGCTTTCCGATTCGTCGGACACTTGAAGCGGAGCAGTCGGCGGCGGCATCGTTGTCCATGATCACCCGATGAGTGGTCTGCTTCAACGCAGAAGGCCACTCCCCTCCCAACCGCGAACCCGGTTACGGTTTCGGCGGCGGCGAACCAACAGCGGAGGGACTTGCTGATGCAGAAGGCTGGACCGACGAGGCCGGCATCGGCGCCATGGGGGCCGCGCCCGCCGGACCTGCAGGCACCGCGCCGACCGCGAGGTCTGATGGCTTTATTGACGAAGCGGGAGCAGCGTTCGCGCCGTTCGTGGCGGGCGTTAAATTGGTAATCGTTCCCGGAGCGCCGACCGCGGAGGAAGGGCCTGGGCTGGCGGACGGAACGCCGGCCGCCGCCGCGGGCGCGACCGGTTGCCCCTTCATCAAAGCACCGCGAAGGCTGCTCTGCGCGTTGCCTTTGTGGGCGTAGAGAATGGAGAGGAGGAAGGTGAGAAGAAAGAATGTGCCGGCGAGCCAACCGGTGAATTTCGTGAGCACGTTGGTCGTTTGCGCGCCGAACAAGTTCTCGGTCATGCCGCCGCCGAACGCCGCGCCGAGCCCTTCACTCTTCGGTCGTTGCATCAGGATCACGAGGACCATGAGCAGGGCGACGAGGACGTAGATGCCCAGCAGGACGTTGATGAGGATGTTCATCGGGACGAGGAATATGGCGAAAGCGAGCGCTTTGTAAACTGAGGGTCGGCTGCCAGCGGGTGCGGCGCAGGGGCTGGAGGCTGCAATTCTATCGGACCCGCCACTGGGGCGACAAGCCCACGCCTCGTCATCCCGAGCCGCGCAGACGGCGAGGGATCTCGCGAAAGCACGACGATGGACGCGAGTGGCTTGGCAGCGACGAAGCCGCCGGATGATTGCTGCCGCACCACAACGCGAACGCGCGGCGTGAATGGGCGAGGTCCTTCGTCGTCTGCGCGACTCAGGATGACGAGCGGGGACGGCGCGGCGGGGATGAGCGCGCGGCTGGCTGTTAAGGCTGCGAAGGCGTTGCTTGTGTGATGCGGGCGCGATCTCGTTTGAGCGCGTCCCAGATTTCGTCGAGCTGCCCAAGATCGAGCGTGCCGAGTTTGTCGCCGTTTTGCCGAACGCGGTCCTCCAGCTCGTCGAAACGCTGGATGAACTTGTCCGTCGCCGCCTGAAGAACCATTTCCGCCGCCAGCTCAGATTTCCGCGCGAGGTTCGTGACCGCGAACAGCAAGTCGCCAATTTCGTCGGCCACCGCGTCCGTGTCGCTCGCTCGCATCGCTTCCTTCACCTCCGCCAGTTCTTCGTCAACCTTGGCGACCACGTCCGCGATGTTCGTCCAATCAAAGTTCACACGTGCCGCTTTCGTCTGCACTTTCTGCGCGCGCATCAAAGCGGGAAGCGACATCGGAATGTCCGCCAGATAATGCGTGTCCGGGTTTTTCTTCTCGTCGCGCTTGATCGCATCCCATTGCTTCAGCACCGCGCCGCTATCGCGTGCGTCACTCGTGCCGAAAACGTGAGGATGCCGCCGGACCAGCTTATCGGTCACGCCGCGCAGCGCTTCTTCGATCGTAAAGCGGCCTGCCCCCTCGGCGATCTGTGCATGCATCAATATGACCATCAGCAGGTCGCCGAGTTCCTCGCAAAGGTTCACGTCGTCGCCGGCGCGTATCGCATCCGCCACTTCGTACGCTTCCTCGATGATAGCCGGGGCGAGCGATGGATTCGTCTGGTCGCGGTCCCAAGAGCAGCCGTCCGGCGCGCGGAGCCGGCGGACGACATCGCGCAATCGATCAAACTCTGTCATGCTCTGCCCCGAAAATTTTCGCGATCGAAGAACTTCGCGTGGACGCTGCGGATCCGGCCACGGGTTCCCTCGACTGCGCTCGGGATGACGGCAGGGAGAGCGCCATGCGGTTTATTCGGTCAACAATCGACAATGCGGTTCATATCCGCCAGAGCGAACGGTGCGCACCGAACTCGGAGATTTCGCCCGACGTTTTTTTGCTCACGTAAACCGTGATGCCGATCACGCTCGCGAGCGTGGCGGCGAAAACAAACGCGACCAACCAGGAGGGGATATGGCCGACCCGCAACGCGCGGTAAAAACCAGGCAGTCCGTCGATCGGTGCCGCAGGGTGGAGGAAAATTTTCGTGAACCACGCCACCATGATGAGGATAAAGATGAAGACGTAGTTGCGCTTCAAACGCCGGCCGATCGCCTCCAGTTTCGAGATTTTGAACGACGGCAAAATCAAATCTTCGCAAACCAGTTTCTTCCATTCGCCCTGCAGCAGATCGCGGTTTTCCATCACCATCGGGACGAGGAAATGAGCTTCGAGCATGCGGACGCGCGCGCGAAAGGCGTCGTAAAATCGATAACGCCGCGCCTCGATCCAAAGCATCCCCCAGACGATCGCGAGATTGAAAAAGAATATAATGTGCGGCACGCCGACGTTCGAAAACGCGATCGTGATGATCGCGGTGCTGCTCGTGATGGCCCAGTTCGTGGTGATATCGAGTCGCTGCCGCCAGACCATTATGCGCGCGAGTTCGCCACGGTAGAAGTGCGACATCGCATTGACGTAACCCGGATCGTAGATGCTCTTCTGCAGCGAGATCTGCGCCTCATCGGTGAGAGCGGCCGGGATGTTTTCAGTTGCCACGCGTGAAGAGATAATTCGATAACTTGCGCCGGCGCGTCAATTCATCTCGGCGCAATCTGACCATGGCTCCTCAATTCCACGAACTCTTCGATCCGGGGCAAGTCGTGCTCGATCTTGCGGCCAGGACCGAGACGGAAGCGATTCTCGAAATCGTGGAGGCGCTCCGGAATAATGGGCGAGTCGCTCAATATTACGAGTTCGCCAACGCGGTCATGGAACGCGAAGGGCGGAGCTCGACGAACACGAATGACGGCGTGGCGTTTCCGCACGCGCGGACCGACCTCGTGCCGGAGATCGTGGTCGGGATCGGGCGGAGCAAAGCAGGCGTGCGCTTCGGGCAAAGCAAATCGCCGGTCCACCTGATCTTCCTGGTCGGTGTGCCGCAGCGGATGGTGACGGATTACCTGGTCACGGTCGGCACGATCGCGCGAATCATGCGACCGCCGGAATCGCGCAGCGCGCTGATGGCGGCGGAGACGGCAGACGCTTTCGTGCAACTGTTGCGCGATGGAGCGTTGCTCCTGGAGTGAGCGAACCGCAAACTCGCGCGAAGAAGCGTCCGTCATCCTGAACCGCGCAGACGGTGAAGGACCTCGCCCATTCAGGCGGCGCGTTCGCGTTGTCGTGCGGCAGCAATCATGCGCAGGCTTCGCTGCTGCCGCACCGCCCGCACAAATCGTGGTGTCTGGAGAGGTCCCTCGC
>JALYZW010000033.1 GCA_030945725.1 Verrucomicrobiota bacterium
GCTCGGGATGACAGCTCTCGCGGGAAGCCGCGCGCTGAATTCAGCTCACGCGCGTCGGCCGAAAATCATCCGGTAAAGCAGGAGCAGGATCATCGCTCCCACCACCGAGGAAATGAATCCCGACGGCTGTCCCGGCCGATACCAGCCGAGTGCCTGGCCGAGGTAACCCGCGAGGAATGAACCCGCGATTCCGATCAGCATCGTGATGATGCAGCCGCCGGGATCGCGACCCGGCATCAACAGCTTCGCGACGGCTCCGATGACGAGGCCGATAATTAATGTCCAGAGGAGGCTTCCCATAATTTTTGGTGGTTCGCAGTTACATCGCTAGTCGTAAAATCGTTGGTCGTAGCATTGCCCCGCTCAAAGCTCGATCACCTGCGCGGAACGAATGTCTTCGTTCCCGCGAATCGCGGCGAGCAGTTTTTCGTCGGGCGGCGTATCGAGATTCAGCACCGTCAGCGCCGTTCCGCCCGCTTCATTTCGGCTCAACGACATCGTCGCAATGTTGACGCCGTGTTCGCCGAGCAACGTTCCGATGCGTCCGACGATGCCAGGCTTGTCGGTGTTCTCGAGGACAAGCACGACGCCGTGCGGGCGCGCTTCCACCGGCCGGCTGTTCACGCTGACAATTCGGGGCGTGGCGCCGAAAAACGCGCCTGCGACGGAGATGGTTTTCCCTTCTGCGATCGCGGAAAGCTCGAGCAGATCGGTGTAGTCGCCGACCGCGCTCAATCGCGTCTCGGTGATCTTCAATCCGAGGCTGGCGGCTAAGGCCGGTGCGTTCACTTCATTCACCTCCGCGCCACCTGCTACGCGGAGAAAACCTTTGAGGATCGAGCGCGTGATCGCGGTGGTGTCGACTTCGTTCACCTTCCCGCTGTAGTTGATGTTCAATGAGTCCACGCGATGCGGCGCGAGCTGCGAGAGGAAACGGCCAAGCTTTTCGCCGAAGCGTAAATGCGGCCCGATCACCGCGAGCGTTTTCGCATCGAGGTTCGGCATGTTGACCGCGTTGCGGATGGTGCCGTCGAGCAGCGCGGCCCGGATCGATTGCGCGATTTCAATGCCGACGCTCTCTTGCGCTTCGGCGGTCGATGCGCCAAGGTGCGGCGTCAGAACGAGGTTCAGCGCGCCGCGCAAAGGCGAGTCGTGAGGCAGCGGTTCCTGCTCAAAAACGTCCAGCGCGGCCGCGGCGACGTGCCCGCTTTGCAGCGCGTCAACGAGCGCGGCTTCGTCGACAAGTCCGCCGCGCGCACAGTTGATAATGCGGACGCCGCGCGGTGTTTTTGCCAACCGCTCCGCGTTCAACAAATGCCGCGTCTGTGGCGTCAGCGGCGTGTGCAACGTGATGAAATCCGCGGCCGCAAGCACGTCGTCCAGTTCTTCGACGAGCTCGACTTGGAGAGCGCGCGCTCGCGTTGCCGAAAGAAACGGATCGTACGCGACGACGCGCATGCCGAACGCGATCGCGCGCCGGCTGATTTCGCTGCCGATCCGGCCCATGCCGATCACGCCCAGCGTTTTATTGTGGAGCTCAACGCCTTCCAGATTTTTACGCTCCCACTTCCCGGACCGAATCATCGCATCGGCCTGCGGAATCTTGCGCGCGACGCAGAGCAGCAACGAGAACGCGTGCTCCGCGGTGGAGACGGTGTTTCCCCCGGGCGCGTTCATTACGATCACGCCGCGTCGCGTCGCGGTCTCGACGTCCACGTTATCAATCCCGACGCCGGCGCGGCCGATTACGCGGAGGCGGGACGCCGCCTCAATCACGGCGGAAGTGATCTTGGTCTGGCTCCGGACGACGATGGCGCTGAAGTCCGCTGCGATCCGAATGAGTGCGGCTTCGTCCAGCCCGCTCTGCACGGTCACAGCAAGCGCGCCGTCGCGAGCGAGTTCTTCGATGCCGCGCTCGGAAATCGAGTCCGCCACCAGGACTTTCGGAACGTCCATCGTTGTTACCCCGTGATGATCAGTTGGATCGAATCAGGTAGCTGCGCGGCGACATTAGTCACCACGCTCCCGCGCAAAAGATGAGCGAGCGCGGTTCGTTGCGACGCGCCGATCAGCAGATAATCCACGCCCAGGGTCGCGGATAGATCGAGAATCGTTGCCGCCGCGTCTTCGCTGACCGCATAAACCGGCAGCACGCAAATCCCGCGGTCGTGGCCGAGCTTCATCATCAATGACATGATCGCGTTCGCCTCCGGATCGTCCTGCCACTTCGCGCGGCCGAGGCGTGCGTTGCCGCCGAAAAACACGGCAATTTCCTTCACGTAGAGAACGCAGAGCGTCGCCTTGCGCAGCTGCGCTTCATCGAGCGCGAAGCTGAGGATGGGCGTGATGCCGCGCGCGGCGACCATGATTTTTTGCCCTTCCTCCAGCCGCGGCTGCATCGTCGCCACGAGATCGGGAGAAACCATCTCGGCGACCTGCCGCGTCACCGTCATGGTCGTCAGGCCCTGACGTTTCTGCGTGTAGGCGCGCAGCGCAAGGCCGGTGAGCAGGACGCACATGACGAAGAAGAGCGCGTCCGGTTTTGTGTGCGCGAGCGTGATTTCGACGAGGAACAAAATCGCGAAGGTGACGCCGAACAGGATGCGATCGTGCAGCTTTACGGGCAGCGCGCGATTGAAGCAGCACGAGCCGAGATTGACCGCGATCGCGCCGACGACGCCGATCGCATAAAGCCCGGTGAGCGCGGTGAAATTTGCGGTTGTAATAATGACGATGACCGGGAGTCCCACCGCGATAAGCAGCGGGATTTTCGGTACGCCGTGCGCGTTCAACGTCTTGAACTGCCGCGGCATTTCGCGGTCGCGCGCCATCATGTAGAGCAAGCCGATCATCGCCACGATGGCCGTGTTCGCCGCACTCAACAGGAGGAGGAAAAAGACGATGCCGACGATCCAGCCGAGCGCCTGGCCGAAGATCGGACCGAAGGTGAGCGTGCCGAAGTGCTCGCCCAAAAAGCGGAGTGAATCTTCGCTGCGAATTTCGAGCGCCTGGCGAATCGTGTGCGGACCATCCGCGAACTGCACCGTCTCGTTCGGATTCATCGAGAGCATCGCCCACCCGAGCAAGGCGGTGCCGATGACCACCTCGAAAGCGACCGGCCAGAGCGCTTTCGACGACTCCCGCGCGACGCTCGGTGACGCAGGCGTAGAACCCGGATCCAGCTTCATCACGCCCGTTAAATTCGCGATCGCCTCCACGCCGCTCAGCGCCAGGATGACGCCGACGAATTGGACCCACAGCACGCTGAAGTGGTGGTGCGGCCGTTCCAAATAGCGCGTTGTGAGATGCGGCGCCGAGATCGCGATCAGGACGACGACGACGACCACTGTCGGCACCGCCAGCGTAACAGCGAGGCTGCCGCTGTGTTTCGGGCCGAAGTAGTTGATCGCGCCCATCAACACCAGCACACCCACGGTCGAGAAGACGATGTGTTCTTTCAGAAAGGGAACGTTGAAATAACTCAGCGCCGACCACCCACTAAGCGCGGCCGTGACGGTCAGATCGGCGACGAGCAAGAGCGCACCGACCACTGCCAGCAAGCGCCCCTGTGACCGCGCGGCAGAGTAAACGCCGCCGCCATCCGGGAAGTAACGGCAGATGACCGCGTAGTTAATCCCAACGAGCAACGTGAGGGCGCAAACCGCCAGAATGATCGGCAGCGAGGAGAATCCGGCGGCCACAAATGCCAGGCCGATGACGTAGGCCTTGCTCGTGCCCCAGTCGCCGTAGAGGAGGGCGGCCGCGCGTTTCCAATCGACATTGCGTGGGCGATGGCCGCCTTCGAGAATCAAATCAGCCATCGCAGTTGTGGTGAGTTTGCATGGCGGCAGGCGAACCGCAATAACGCAAGCGTGGTTCTAAGCGTTGAGCCCTGGGGTCGCAGCCGGCCGGCGAGCGCAAATCTTTGCGCGTTTCAAGCGGCGGAGGTAGAACGGAGCGAATTGGAGGCCGTCCAGGAGCCTGGTCGTGCTGGCCGTTTGGGCGTCGCTCGCCGACTCGACCGCCCCGCAACAATGCTGCGCCGCGTGTGTGATCGGCCTCGCCTCGCTCGATCGAACAGGGACGCCCTTGTTCGACCCGCCCGCGCGTGACGGGGCTTCCCCAACTTTTTCTCAAGGCGCGCACGCTCGCGCGCAACGGCCTCCCGTTCCGCCGCCGCGCACTTCGTTCAGTTAATCGCGCCGGCTCGTCCACTTTTGCGGGCGAGGGAAGAGAGAAATTCAAAACGAAAGAACTCTATGAAATATCTATTCATGATCATGGCAGCGTTCCCGCTTGTCGGATCGGCCATCGCGACTTCGTCGTCGGATTGCTGCGACGGCGATGCGTGCTGCGCGGCCCAGGTGGGCTGCTGCGTGAAGTAATCGCGCTGGATAATTGAAGAGCCCCGGTCGGTGCAAGCCGACGGGGTTTTCTCTGTGCAGTTCGTTAGGCCGGGCGCCGCTCGAGCTGGACGGCAATCTCGATTTCCGCCGTCTGGGGGAACATGTCGAGCGGCGTGACCGATTCGATGGAGAACCTTGTCTGCAACTCACCGAGATCGCGCGCCAGCGTCGCCGGATTGCAGGAGACGTAAACCAGAGTCCCGATGTCCGATGCGAGCAGTGTCCGCCGGATTTCCGGATCCAGCCCCGTCGCCGGCGGGTCGACAATGACGGACGCGCCGGCTGCCGAAGCGGGTGAAAGCGCCGTCCGTAATTCGTCGTTCACGTCGCCGGCGATGTATTGTTCGTGCGCCGCGGCGCCCGCCTGCGCCTCTGCGATCGCGAACCGGTCCCAATCGATGCCGATCACGCGCTCGAAGTTATCGCGGAGCCGTTTCGCAAAAGATCCGGCGCCGCAGTACGCGTCGATCAGGAGCGGTTTCCGTTCCGGGAAAAACGTCGCGATCAGCTCGCGCAGCGCCGCCGCCACGCCGTCGTTCGTTTGCTCGAATACGCGCGGGCCGGCGTGCGCGCGCAAGGTGAAATGTCCGTCGCGCAGCCGGCGGCGGCGAAGCCGCGCGAGCGCTTCGTTCACCTCCGGTCGCGCGATCGGGCATCGAGTGATGTCGATCAGCTCGTGAGCGTCGTGCCGATAGAAACCGACGACGCCATCGACCGCGTGAACGGTGATGCGGTTGCGGTAAGCGTAGGGAAGCGGCGATGGAATCATCGACCGCATCGGGACGGCCATGAGCCGCCCAATCCGTCGTAACGCCTGCTCGACCTGGCGCGCCTTGACCGCGAGCTGATGCGCGTACTCGATATGCTGATAGGCGCAGCCGCCGCAGCGGCCAAAGTACGGGCAGGGTGGGTCCGCGCGCATCGGTGATCGGTCTATGACCTGTTCCAGCTCGGCTTCGGCGAATTTCTTTTTCTCGCGCGTCAGGTGTGCGGTCACGCGCTCGCCCTCGATCGTGAAAGGAACGAAGACGGCCTTGCCTTCGTAGCGCGCGACGCCTTTCCCGCCAAAGGCGACGTCCTCGATTTGGAGTTCGACCGCGCGCATCGGGGACGGTCGGCGATGTGCGACGAATCGTCGAGTTGCCGCGCTGAGTCGTCGTGATCATCGCGTGCTTTCCACGCGCGCGACCGTCATCCCGAGCCGCGCAGACGCCGAGGGACCTCACATCGGCGCGATTGGCGGTCGAGAGGGTGACGCTCGCTTCGGCCGCGGCCGTTCCGAAGTTCGTAAGCGTATCGCGAGTGCGCGAGGTCCCTCGT
>JALYZW010000083.1 GCA_030945725.1 Verrucomicrobiota bacterium
ACGATCACGTGAACCTAGTCTACCTAGAATCAAGTCCGAATTGGGGAGGCCAAGAACTAAGCATTTGCCTGGAGATTAAGTGGGCGAACGAAAACGGGCATAAAGCTTGGTTGCTATGCGATCCTGACAGCGACGTGCGGATCCACGCCGAGGAACTCCGAGTCCCGTTCAGAACCTTGAAGATGCGCCGGAGAATCAGTCCCTGGGCATCAGCGCAACTCTGGCGCTTCTGCCGTCAGAACCGAATTGAGGTGATTAACGCGAACAGTTCGAAGGATCATTGGATAGCTCTCCCGCTTTATTTGGGAGGGTTTCCGTTGACGCGCTGTCGATCTATCACTGACCCGGTCGGTGGACCCAACCGCGCGTGGATCTACCGGCACGGTTGTTCGAGAATCATCACCGTGGCGAAGCTCATCAAACTGCAAATGATGCGCGATAACGGCATTGACCCCGGAAAGATCGAAGTCGTCGGCAATGCGGTCGATTTGGTCAAGTTTCGCCCCGACCAAGATGGATCGCCTTTCCGCCGTGAACTTGGAATTGATGCACGCGTTCCTTTGATTGCTAACGTGGGGATGATCAGGCCAGACAAGGGTCAAGAGTTGCTGATTGACGCGGCTGAGATTGTCTTACGCCGGCAACCTGAAACTCGATTCGCACTTATTGGCAAGGGCACAGGAAACCGGAAGCTCGAGCGCGACTTAAAAGCCCGCATTGTCGAACGTGGGCTAGCGGAGCGGATCTTGATGGTCGGTCATCGGTGGGACACACCAACGATCTTGGCCGCCGCCGATCTGGTTGTTGTTGCCTCACAACGCACGGAATCCTCCTCCCTGGTCATCAGAGAAGCCTTGGCAATGCGCAAACCTCTCGTCACAACAAACGTCGGGGATGTATCAGAAGTTCTTCAACACGGTCAGACTGCCTGGATCGTCCCGACGGGATCGGCGTCGGCGATCGCGGATGGACTCCTTGAACTTCTCACCCAACCAGACCTCGCATTGAGCATTGCTCGAAACGGGCATGATTTAGCTAAGGCTAAGTTCGGTTACGCTGCCGCGGCCACCAGGAAATTTGCGGTCTACGCATCGATTATTCGTGCGCGTGTCGGGCGGCCAACGGTCGCCTAGCGAGATGTGCACAAAGCTTTAGCTAATAACTGAATCTTTCTCTCGCGCGTCTTTTACCATGCGCCTGCGCGAGCAGGGCGCAGTAGATAGTCGAGCACGCGCCATTTCTCGTCCGGATCCTGCACCATCCGGACTGTTCGAAGGACACTTCCCCTTAACGCCGATTGTTCAGAATATCGAAGCTTGATGACTTTCGTCTCGTTTTCGTGCGTGGGAATAACCCGAGCGAATTCAAACTGCCGCTGGCTGAAATGCCCAAATTGCCCGACCTCCACCGCTGCATTGACGCGCCAGATCCATAAATAGTGCCACTTCGGAATCCGAGCAGAGTCAGACAGAGTAGACCAAGTGCCTGCGGTATCGCCGACATCGGAGCGAGAAAGCCATGCTTCAGCCGCCCTTCTGGCTTCGGACGTTGCCTCTTGGTCGGATCGAGTGACCTCCGCATAGGCGGCGGCCGCGGTTAAGATCCAGAAGGTGGCAATCGTCGCAAAGATGCGACGGGTCAAGAACGGCCGGGAGCGTATCCCCATAGAAACGATCATCGTAAATGACACTGAAACACCATCTCCGCGGCGGCAACTTGAGGTCTCTTCGTTGAGCCTAATATTCCAAAAATCTAAACACTCGCTAATCCAGTCTTGGACCTGAGTCGACTCGCCTCAAATGTCCCTGCAACTTGCTGCACCGTTCAGCGCATTTCAGTGCGCGGCGGCATTCAGGGTAATGATGACGGCGCTTTGGTAATGATGCGTCTTTCGGGCCCATTTTGCCGCGGTCCATCCGCGCGTGTCTTTCAAAAATGGATTAGCGCCCGCCTTCAGGAGCATCTTCGCGACGTCGATTTGTCCTCCCTCCGCGGCCATCATCAGGGGAGTCATGCCCTCTGCGTTTGTCGAGTCGGTCGAGACGCCTGCCCGAAGAAGGAGATGCACCGCCTCTGCACGACCGTGCAGAGCAGCCATGTGAAGCGCCGTGTTTCCCTTCGCGTCAGTCGTTTTTGCGGCCGCCGGATTTTCGCGCAACGTCCGGTCAAGTTTGTATGAGTCGCCTCGGATTGCCGCTCGGTGCAACTCGTTGCGATGACGTGCGCCGAATCCGAATCGCGGAAAACCGAAACTGCTTTGGACCACCACCGCGAAAACGAGCGCGACCGCGTAAATCCTGATTCGAGAACGGTAGATCAAACGATCTGCTGGTTCTTCCCTCATAGAACTGCGCCGGCGTGAGGGCTGTGCATGCCGGCACCGCGTAGGTGCCGTCATCCCCCTCCCGACTTGGTAATGAAATCGTAATAGCGAAACGGGGAACTTTCGCAATCGCAGATTTCGCTGGCGTTGGGTGCTCGCTCCCGGACCGCAGCGGCCGGAGCCATCGTGGGCATTGTGGTGCGCAACGATCGATCTCAAATGGGTGGCCACAATTAATGTGATTTTCGGGAAGGCACTCCCGACCATCCGAGGAAAATCGCTGCGACTTTCCATTGTGTCGGGAACGTCCGCCCTCCATTAAGACTGAGGTTCGGTCGGTCCGTAGACGAGCAACCTCATAGTGTTCGGCACGATCTTTGGTCGGTTGGGAGACGCTCCGGGCTCGGGCGGCTGGACGGGTTCGAAGTTCGCACTCGGAAGATAAATCTGGTGCGTTCGAGGGTCCAGCGCCATCGTCCGCGCGCTGCGCTCAGTCTTGAGGGTCTGCACCACAGTGAGGTTCTCGGGTGACTCTTCTTTGGCGATCGTCGTCAGGCCTTCTCCGCAGGAGGCGAACGCAAGTTGGGTCGCGGGATCAAATGCGCAACCGTCCGCGCCCTCCCCCGTCGGCACTGAGCCAACGACCTTTCCTGAAGTTGTATCGAGCATCACCATCAACTTGTCGCAGGTGGCGAACAAGCGATGATGCACCGCATCGAAGGCTATGCCGCTCGGTCCTTCCCCGGGCGCGAGTGGCCAATGTGCGACAACTTCATGTGTCGCCGTGTCGATTGCCTCCACCTCGTTTTTGTCTTCGATGTTTACGTATATACGGCCCGCCGCTGCGTCCAGTGCCCCGAACTCTGGGCTTCCACCGAGAGGGATCGTGCTCACGACCTTCTTTAGTCTCCCGTCAATCACCGTGGCGGAGTTCCCCCTGTGGTTAAAAACGTAAACCTCCCCGCGCCGGCGGTCATATACCATTGCATCCGGGCTTTCCCCCGTGTCGACCTTGCCAATTGTCTCCAAGGTTTTCAGGTTGACCACGCTTACTTTGTTTTCCTTGCCGTTGGACGAGAACCCGCGGCCCAATTCGGGCGCAACAACGAACGCGTGAACTCCGGGCGTGTTCACAATCTCGCCAACGACTGCATTTTTCTCGAGATCCAAGACCACGACTTTGGTGGCGTGGGAGAGGTAAAGGCGATGCGCGGCGGAATCCACTTCAAGGATGTCCCATCCGCCTTCGCCGCCGATTGCGACTTCGGTGACCGGTCGATAAAGATCTACCGGCGCCGCTTTTGCTTCACTCGACGTGGAGGCAAGAATGAGAGAGAGGTAAAGGCCGATTCGCATTTGAATTTATACGATAGTTTGTTGAGGATGCACGGCGGGCAAATCGGCAGCTTCGGAATCTTTTCCGGCGCAAACAGCAGCGCCCGCTCGCCCGACCGATTTTCCGTTGGAGTAACGACGATTCTGACCTAACGAGACAGACGATCCGAGGCGAACGCCGCGCTCGAAAAAGCCTGCGGCCAGACATCCCTTCTCCGACCGCACTGACCATGATTAAGGCGCGGTTCGCATGCTTGTCATGCTCCTCGCGGATGCAAGGCCGAACCGAGCGGCACAACCTTGCTGTCAACCACAAAGACGCTGGTCCCGAACGGCAAATCGATATAGCGCAATGCCCAGTTCTCGAGCGAGATCGTTTGAAACAATAATTCGTTAATCGGCTTAAACGGCTGCACCAGTCCGCCTGTTGCGCGGGAGCGCGTCGATGTCGGAAACAGTCGTTTCAAGCCGTTAAATGCAATCCCTGGCAGCGTAAGCAAACCGTTCCAATAGGAGAGTCGCTCCACCCGAAACCCTGCCTCTCTGAGCGATCGCCGCAATTCCCCGGCGGAATAACGACGCTGATGATGATTCGCGACGTCATGCGAGCTCCACAAACATTGAAATGCCGGCACGAAGACAATCAGTTTGCTGCCGGAGGCTAGCACGCGAAACCACTCGCGAAGGGCCGCGTCCGCGCTCGAGATATGCTCGAGTACGTCCGATGCGGCGATCAAATCAAAACTCTCGTCCGCATAGCTGAGGCGCGCTCCGTCCATTACTTGAACGT
>JALYZW010000050.1 GCA_030945725.1 Verrucomicrobiota bacterium
GTACGAGCGTGGCACAGGCACGAGCTATCCCGGTTCGGCGCTCGAGTTGATTTACACCCTGACGAACCCGGTGGCCGATCCGATTGGCCTCGCCGTTTATCAGGAATACAAAATCGGCCGACGCTTCTTCGAGTGGGAATCCAAAGTGATCGCGCAGAAAAATATCGGCCGCTTCGTCGCCGCATATAACGCAACCCTCGAAGCGGAATGGCAGGACGAAGGATTGCGGGAGCGTTCCGGCGAATTGCAGCAGTCGTTAGGCCTAAGCTACGAAATTGATCCGCACGCGGCCGTCGGCGTCGAATGCCTGCACGAGATCGCGTTTCCGGATTGGGAGCGGGCCAACCGCGGCGTCCTTTTCGCGGGTCCGAATGCCTCTCTTCGCATCGGCCGATTTTGGGCCACCGTCACCGCGCTCGCGCAGCTCACGCGCGCCGGGGACGAACCTAACTTCCAGGTTCGATCGATCGTCGGAGTCATGTTTTGAGCGCCGTGGTGCGTTCCGCGTCTTTCCGCGCGATCCTCGTCGTGGGGTTGCTCTCCGGCTGCGGCGGCACGTCCGGCCCGCCAGCCGTTTCGCCCGCGATGATCGCGGCGTCGCGCGGTCATGCCGATCAGCAAGTCCTCGCCGCGGGCCGAAAGGTTTTCGTGAACCGCTGTATCGAATGCCACGTCCTGCCCGCGATCGACGAGCATCCGGCAAGCGCGTGGCCACCTATCATCGCGAAAATGTCCGCGCGCGCTGACCTCACGCCTAACGAGCGCGAGGCCTTGGTTTCGTATATCCTGGCTGCCCGCGCGGAGCATCCGTAGCCTTGATTTCGCGGTTTGCGGGCATGATCCTAGCTACTGTCCGGCGAGGATGAATGGCGAGATCGTCGACGCGCTTCTATCGAGAATGCTCGCCAGCGGCGAAGGCGTCTCCGACCTCCTCTTCATTCCGGGCAAACCGCCGCTCGTAGAAATCCACGGGCACCTCCACGATTTTCCGATCGACACTCCGGAGCGCGTGATGACGCCGGCGTTGATCGAACAGCTCGCCGCCGTCGTCATCAACGGCAGCGAACGGCTTCAGGCAGAGTTGACCGCGACGGGCTCGTGCGACTGCAGCTACGCGATCGAGAATCTGGCGCGTTTCCGGGTCAATGTTTTCCGACAAAACGGCCGCCCGTCTGTCGTGATGCGGCGGCTCGAATCCGAGATCCCGAGCCTCGAGAAGCTGGCGTTGCCGCCGATTTTTCGCGAAATGGTGAGAGAGAAAAACGGGATCATCCTCATCACCGGAGGTACCGGTACCGGCAAAACCACCACTCTCGCCGCGCTGATCGATGAGCTGAATCGCACCCAACAGATTCACATTCTGACGCTCGAAGATCCGATCGAGTTTTTTCACGGCGCCGGCCGAGCCGCGATCAGCCAGCGCGAGCTCGGAAAGGATTTCCCGAACTTCGCCGACGGTTTGCGCGCGGCTTTGCGGCAGGCGCCGAAAGTGATTCTCGTGGGCGAGATTCGCGACCGCGAGACGCTCGAGATCGCGATGTCGGCCTCGGAAACCGGCCACCTTGTTTTGAGCACGCTGCACACCGTGAATGCGGGACAGACGATCAGCCGAATCCTCGGCATGTATAAAGGCGAGGAAGAGCCCCAGGTGCGGCAGCGGGTCGCCGAAACTTTGCGCTACATCGTGAGCCAGCGGCTGGTGCCGAAGATCAGCGGCGGCCGGCTCCTGGTCACCGAAATCATGGGCAGCAGCCTGCGCACGCGAGAGACGATCGTCTACGGGGAATCGGAGAACAAAAGCTTCTGCGAAATCATCGAAGCAGGCTCAACCCTCGGCTGGCACTCGTTCGATCAGTCGCTCCTGGTTGAGGCTGAAGCGGGCGTGATCGCCGACGAAACGGCGATGACCTACAGCACGAACAAAAACAAAATGCGGCGGGACCTGGACCTGATGCTGAAAGTGCGCGGCCTGGCGAAAGGCGAGATGCACTCCGGCCTGAAACTGCAGGGTGGACAGCCAATGCCGATGACGGCAGGACCATCAATTCCCCGGCGCGTGATCACGCCGCGGTAAATTCTTCCGCGCGAGCACTCGCGCGTGACATTCCGGTTGAATGCGACCGCTTCTCTTCCAATTTAGCGGATGCTGACAGGTCGTTTCGCTCGTTCGTTCTTCGTCGTTTCTCTTTGTGCTCTTTCCGTTGGCGTCGCGGCGCGCGCGGCTGATCCTTCCCCGACTCCGCCGCCAGCGGGTACGATCGACCAAAAGCTTTTTGGCGGGATGAAGTGGCGGCAGGTCGGTCCCTTCCGCGGCGGTCGCGCCGTCGCGATCGAAGGTGTTCCGGGCGAGCCGGGCACGTACTACTTTGGCGCGGTCGCGGGCGGCGTTTGGAAGACGACGGACGGCGGTGGGAACTGGGCGCCGTCGTGGGACAAGGATGCGATTTCATCGATCGGCGCGATCGCGGTGGCGCCTTCGGATCACAACATTGTCTATGTGGGCACGGGGGAATCGGCGATGCGCGGCAACATGACCTACGGCGCCGGCATGTTTAAGTCGGCCGACGCGGGGAAGACATGGAAGAACATCGGACTGAAGGACAGCCGCCAGATCGCATCCGTGGTGGTCGATCCGAAGAACCCGGACATCGTGCTGGTGGCGGCGTTCGGACATGCGTTCGGGCCAAACCAGGAGCGCGGTATTTTCCGCACCACCGACGGCGGCAAAACATGGACGCGGACGCTGTTCAAAGATGAGAACACGGGCGCGATCGATGTCGCGGCCGATCCGCACAATCCGAATGTGGTCTTCGCGGCGATGTGGCAGGCGCGCCGGCAGCCGTGGAATTTCTCCAGCGGCGGTCCGGGCAGCGGATTATACCGCTCGAACGACGGGGGCGTGACCTGGAAACAATTGCAGGGGAACGGACTGCCGGAGGGAATTCTCGGACGCATCGGCGTCGCGGTTTCCGGCGCGGATTCAAATCGCGTTTACGCGCTGATTGAGGCGAAGGAAGGCGGTCTCTTTCGCTCGGAAGACGGCGGGGAAAAATGGGCGCGGGTGAATGAAGATGGGCGTTTCCGCCAGCGCGCCTGGTATTTCTCGAAAGTGTATGCGGACCCGAAATCGCCGGACACGCTTTACGTGTTGAACACCGGCGCCTTCAAGTCGGTCGATGGCGGGAAGAGCTTTAATTTATTGCCGGCGCGTCACGGCGATCACCACGGGCTCTGGATTGATCCGGAAAATCCGCAACGGCTCGGCAATGCCAACGACGGTGGCGCGAGCGTCTCCATGGACGGCGGGAAAACCTGGACGACGCTGAACAATCAGCCGACCGCGCAATTTTATCACGTGGCGGTGGATAACGCCTTCCCCTATCACATCTACGGCGCGCAGCAGGATAACTCGAATGTCGGCATCGCCAGCCGAACGGATAGCGGCGTGATCGGCCGCGAAGACTGGTTTCAGGCGGGCGGCGGCGAGTGCGGTTTCGTGCTGCCCGATCCGCGCGACTGGCACACGATCTACTCGAATAACGAGGGCTACATCACGCGCTACGATAAGTCTCGCGAGCAGTCCCAGGATGTGAGCGTCTGGCCGCTCGATAATTCCGGACACGGGGCGTCCGATCTCAAGCACCGCTTTCAGTGGGTCTCGCCGATTCTGCTCTCCCCGCATGACCCGGACACGATCTACACTGCGGGCGAAGCGGTTTTTAAATCGACCGACCACGGCGCGAGCTGGACTCAAATCAGCGGCGACCTCACGCGCAACGATAAGTCGAAACAGCAGCCGAGCGGCGGGCCGATTCAACTCGACATCACCTCGGTCGAATACTACGACACGATTTTCGCGCTCGCCGAATCACCGAAGCAAAAGGGCATGATTTGGGCGGGGACGGACGATGGTCTTATTCAGCTGACGACGGATGACGGGGCGCACTGGGCGAACGTTTCGCCGAAGATGCCGGAGTGGAGCACGGTCGATCTGATCGAAGCGTCGCCGCACGATGCGAACGTCGCGTATGCGGCGGTCGATCGTCACAAGCTCGACGATATCAAGCCTTACATCTATAAAACGGCGGATGCCGGAAAGAGCTGGACCGCAATCGTCAATGGCCTTCCGGAAGGCGCCTTCGTGCATGCGGTGCGCGAAGATCCGAAGCGGCGCGGCCTGCTCTACGCCGGCACGGAGATCGGCGTTTTCACTTCATTCGATGATGGCGCGCACTGGCAGCCGCTTCAGCTGAATTTGCCGGTCTCCCCGGTCCGCGATCTCGTGGTGAAAGACGACGACCTGGTCGCGGCCACGCATGGACGCGCGTTTTGGGTGCTGGATAATTTGACGCCGCTGCGGCAGGCGAACGCACAGTCGTCGCAGTCCGACATGGTTCTCTATCAGCCGGAAACAGCGTTGCTTTTGAATTACCCGACCGAGTTCGATAAACGCCAGCCGGTCGGTGAGAACCCGCCCGCCGGAGCGATGATCGATTATTATTTCAAGACCGCGCCGAAGGATGAAGTGACGCTCGACATCCTCGACGCGCAGGGAAAACTCGTTCGCCATTTATCGAGCAAGGAAAAGAAGGACAACGATCAGCCGCCGGAATGGCCGGACCGCGTGGAAACGC
>JALYZW010000060.1 GCA_030945725.1 Verrucomicrobiota bacterium
CCATTCGGCCAATCCAGACGCCGTCGCTCTCACCGCCGTCGAGGTCGTCCAGCCGCACGCGTACCTTATCCGCGAGCGCGGTCGGCAGATTTTTGCCAACGTAATCTGCGCGGATGGGCAACTCGCGATGGCCGCGGTCGATCAAGACCGCGAGTTGGACGCGCGCCGGCCGGCCGAACGAACTGATCGCATCCAGCGCGGCGCGACACGTGCGACCGGTGAAAAGAACATCGTCCACGATGATGACGGTCCGATTTTCCAGCGGCAATGGCAGCCGCGATTCCTGCACGATGGGCAGGTGCGCGCGCGTCCCGACATCGTCGCGATGCATTGCGACGTCGATCACGCCGGTCGCGATTTCGGCGTTCTCAATCTCGCCGACGTAGGCGGCGATGCGTCGGGCGAGCTCGCCGCCACGGGACGGGATGCCGGCGAGGATGATCGAGCCGAGGTCGGGATTACGCTCGATGATTTCGTGCGCAATCCGCCGGAGCGCACGGCGAATTGCCCCGGCGTCCAGGATGGGCGCGGCCGGCGGGTGAGGCGAAGAAGTTGTGGTCGTCATGCGATCTCTTGGCGACCTCGCGGGATCGCGTTAAAGAGACAGCGGGAAACTAGGAGGCGGTCACAGGTTCCGCTTTAGCTCCCTTTCCGCGCTTGTCGCGCCAGCTTGATCGATGTTTCACGATCCAATCGAGCAGAGCGCGCTCGAAGCCGATATCGCTTCCCGCTTTTTCGCTCTCGATCCACTTGTGCTTCAAAATTTCTTCGCGTTCCGCGAGGAACTCTTTGTAGAGAACAGAATTTTGCACGAACTGATTCGGTCCGGCGTTAGGCGAATTCATCTCCTGCTTCTCTTTCATACTCAGCGCGGCGGGTCAAGGTTTGGCACGCCGCATTCCAAGAGTAGACAGAGCATCACGCATACCTATTCAATCGCGCCGGCGCAAAAAAGTTCCTAGGCGAGGGTCTGCGCGAGGTATCGCGCGATTTCCATGAACACCAAAGTCACGGGCGAATTCGCGTCTTCGCCCACGATGGGCATCCCTCGATCTCCCGATTCGCGCGTCGCGATATCGATCGGGATCTGACCAAGCAGCGGAACCCGGAGCCGCTTTGCTTCGCGTTCGCCGCCGCCGCGGCCGAAGATGTCATAACGCTGCCCATCGCTCGGCGAGAGAAAGTAGCTCATGTTCTCGACCAGGCCGAGAACCGGCACGTTGACCTTCTCGAACATCGCGGCGGCTTTCCGCGCGTCGATCAGGGCGACCTCCTGCGGCGTCGTCACGATGATGGCTCCGGCGAGGGCGACGGTCTGCACGATCGTTAATTGGATGTCGCCCGTACCGGGCGGCAGATCGAGGATAAGGAAATCGAGTTCGCCCCATTCCACCTGCCGGAGAAACTGCTGCGTGTAGCGCGTTACCATCGGCCCGCGGAGGATGGCGGGCGAAGTCTCTTCGAGCAAAAATCCCATCGACATGAGCTTCAAATCGTATTGCTCGATCGGGACGATACGGTTGTCTTCGGTCGCCATCGGACGCTCGCGCGAGCCGAACATGAGCGGGATACTCGGACCGTAGATATCGCAATCACAGAGGCCCACGCGGCCGCCGGTCTTGGCCAACGCGATCGCGAGATTGGCCGCGACCGTCGACTTGCCGACGCCCCCTTTTCCGCTGGCGACAGCGATCACGTGTTTGACGCCTTCGATGCGGGTCGCCCCGACTCCTGAAGAGCCCGCACCCGCGGGCGGTGCGTGGATATCGATTAATATCTTCGCGCTCCGCACCTCTCCGAGCCCGCGCAGTGCCGCCTCGGCATCGCGCTTGATCGCCTGCGGAATCGCGGGCTCGTTCGTAGCGAGCGCCAGCTGAACGGTCACCTCCCCATCACGGACGCTGACGCCTTTGACTAACCCGAATGAAACGATATCCCGGCTGAAGCCAGGATACTTCACTGCTTTGAGCGCCTCGGTGACCAGCTCTTCCGTTGTCGCCATAAGTGGCGCGCAACTTAGCCGCAACGACGGAGCGGTAAAGCAAGGATCACTGTCGGTCCCACCACCGCGCCGGGCGGTCAGCTAATTCAACTCGCGCTCGTCGTCTCGTCCTTACAAGCCCATAAGACGCTTGAGAAAACTCCGGCGACAGCGATGACGAAAGCGGAAAGCGTTAACATGCCTTTCGCTTTAGCAACGGCCGTACCGGCCCACGCTGGCGAGGGCAAATCAGGAGGAGAGTCGAATCCTGACACCGGTTGTGTGACAAAAGTGTTCGGTTTTTGAACACCATTTCGACTCGGAGTTCGTCTCCGATCTGCCAGGGACAGGACTTGAACCTGCACGTCTTTCGACACCAGATCCTAAGTCTGGCGCGTCTGCCAATTTCGCCACCCTGGCTTGCCGATAAAACCGCCGACGGGTAACTAACATCGTCTTCCGCTGCGTGTGCTAGAGTATTTATTCTGCAACCGGACGGCACGAAACAAAAGCGCACCTTCGCTTTACGTAAAGCGGCGAGTTCGTTTCGGTAGCGGCGAAATCGGCGAACGGGAACATCGCAATGCGGTGAACGGCTCTGCATCGCCACCGTCGTACTCATTTTCTTCGCGACGTGCGCCGCGACTTCGTTCGCGAAGGCGCAGACGGTCGCTGAGCCGGTGCCGTTTTCCCAAGCCGAGAGCGATCTGAAGCCGGATAGCGTCGCGCGGTTTGGCCGACTCGAAAACGGCCTTCGCTATGTGATTCTGCCCAACCACGAGCCGCGGGATCGAGCTTCGCTGCGGCTCCTCGTTCTCGCTGGTTCGCTGAACGAGACCGACGAGCAACGCGGACTCGCCCATTTTCTCGAGCACATGGCGTTCAACGGCAGCGCGCATTATCCGCCGGGCACGCTGGTCGAGTTCTTCCAGCGGATGGGAATGAGCTTCGGCGCGGACGTTAATGCGAGCACAAACTTCGATCGCACGGTTTACTTGCTCGAGCTCGCGCATGCGGACAACGCGACGATCGCGGACGGACTGCGCGTCTTCCGCGACTACGCCGGCGGCTTGCTTTTACAGGAAGACCAGATCGAAAAGGAACGCGGCATCGTGCTCTCCGAAAAACGCGTGCGCGACTCCGCCGAGTACCGCAGCTTCGTGGCGCAATTCGAGGCCACACTCGGCACGACGCTCCTTCCGCGGCGGCTCGCGATCGGTGTTCCGGAAGTGATCACGCAGGCGCATCGCGATCGGTTCACCGATTTCTGGAACGCTTGGTACCGGCCCGAGAAAATGGTCGTCGTGGCGGTCGGCGATTTCGCGGACGAGGGCGCGGTCGAGAAAATGGTGCGCGACAATTTCGCTGATCTGCAGGCCCGCGGTCCAGCTCGACCGAAACCGGGGATCGGCTAACTCGCGAAATTTGACGGCATTCACGCGATCTTTCACGGCGAACCGGAAGCCGCGGGCACCAACATTTCTATCACGAGCATTACGCCGTTCGCGCACGAGGCCGACACCGCGGCGCGCCGGGCGAATCGGCTGCGCCGGACGCTCGGCCTCGCGATGGTGAATCGCCGGCTGGCGATCCTGGCGAAGCAGGAGAACGGGCCATTCTTGTTCGCCGGGCTTTCGGTGTCGGAACAATACGATTTCTTGCAGCAGGCGAGCGTGAATGTCTTCTGCAAACCCGAGCAGTGGAGCGCCGCGCTCACGGTTGGCGAGCAGGAATTAAGGCGCGCGCTGGAGCACGGATTCACGGACGGCGAGCTGTCGGAAGCCGCGGCGAATTTGAGCAATCAGCTCGAACAGGCGGTGAAGACGGCGAGCACTCGGCACTCGGATGCGATCGCCGACAGAATCGTCGGAGGTCTGGTTTCGGGCCAGGTGTTTACCAATCCGGCCGACGACCTCGCCCTGCTGCAACCGGCGTTGAACGCGATCAAGCCGGCGGATTGTCTCGCCGCGCTCCGCCAGGATTTCGGCAGCAGGGGTCGCTTCGTCGCCGTCACCGGTAACGCGCATATTGACGGCGATGCGCCCGCGGCGATCAAACAGGCTTATCAGGCTTCGCACGCGGTCGCGGTCAAGCCACCGGACGCCGACGCGAAGTTAGACTGGGGCTACACCGACTTCGGCCCGCCCGGGACAATCGCAAAACGGGAGCACATCGCCGATCTCGGGATCGAGCTCATTACCTTCGCGAACGGTACCCGGCTGAACCTGAAGAAGACCGATTTCGAGGCCGATCGAGTCAGGGTGAGCGCGAGGGTCGGCAGCGGAACGATCACAGAACCTGCGGACAAACGCGGACTGGCGATGCTGGCCGGCGGCACATTCTCGGCGGGCGGGCTCGGCAAAGATAGCGTGGACGATCTCCGGAAAATCTTCGCGGGGAAGAACGTCGGGTTTCAGTTCATGCCGGCCTTTGGCTCGTTCCAATTTTCCGGCAGCACGACCCCGAGCGATCTTCCGCTCGAGCTGCAACTACTCGCAGCTGAGCTGTCCGATCCCGGCTATCGCCCGGAGGCGCTGCGCGAGGCGCGAAAGGGATTCGAGCCGATGTACGCGATGTTCAAGCACACAGTCCACGGACCGATGGCGCTGGAGCTCGAGAACCTGGCGGCGAGCGGCGACCAGCGCTTCGGCCTCGCTCCGCGCGAAATCGTGATGGCGCGCAATCTCGACGAGGTCCGAGCGTGGCTCACGCCGCAGCTTGCGCACGGCGCGCTCGAAGTCGCGCTGGTCGGCGACTTCGAGACCGAAGCCGCGATCGACGCTGCGGCTCGCACGCTTGGCGCTCTCCCGCTGCGCGAATCGAAGCCGGCGCTGCCCGAGTTAAAAAAAGTCGCGTTTCCCAAAGAGCCCTTCGCGAAAAATTACGCGACCGATTCCGAGATTCCGAAAGGCGCGGTCGTCGTCTATTGGCCGACGGACGACAAGTTGGATGCGCGGCGCAATCGCCGGCTCAATGTCCTCGCGGACGTGCTGAACGACCGGCTGCGCGTCAAGGTGCGTGAGGCGATCGGCGGCACTTACAGCCCGAGCGCGCAAAGCAACAGCAGCGATACGTTTCCAGGGTACGGCTACATGGTGGTGAACATCGACGTCGATCCGGCGATGAGCGGGAAGATATCCGATCTCGCGGTGGCGATCGCGGATGAACTTAGCCAGAAAGGCGTCACGGAAGACGAATTCAAGCGCGCCCACGAACCGGTCCTCAATGCGATCGAGCAGTCGCTGAGGGACAATGGCTATTGGCTCTCGAGCGTTCTCTCCCACGCGCAGGAAAAGCCCGAGTGGCTCGACTGGGCGCGGACTCGCGTCGCGGACAACCAGGCGATGAGGCCCGCGGAAATCAGCGCCCTGGCCGCCAAATACCTGGGCCGCGAGCACGCCTCGCGCGCCACGATTTTGCCGGCGAAGGCGCTGACTGCCGCCGCTCCGCCAAATGGCAGCGCGGCGCCACGGCCTAACGAACGCTAAATCGGCGGCAGCTGGCGCTGGATCTCGATCTTGCCGAGACCGGCCGATTCGAGCTGCGAGTTCAATGCGGGCAGCTCTTGCGCGATCACTGTTCGCCACCGGTCAACCGTCCTGGGCAGATCGCGAACCAGGTCGACGACCGCTGCTTTCACGCTCGGCCGCGGCGCGGCGTCCACGCTTTGCAATTGCGTGAAGAGATCCTGCACTTTTGCGAGCGCGTCGAAAGTAAGCGGCGTGAACGGTCGCGGATTTGCCGGTGCGAACTGCGCCAGGACTTTCGTGAACGCCTTGAGTTGCTCGACAGCCGCTGCATTCTGTCCCACGCGCTCGGTCGCTTTAGCAACGCCGGCGTTCAGCGCATCGAATTCCCCTCCGATTTTCTCGAGCTCCGGCCGCGCGTCAGACAATTGCTTCGAGAGCCCGAACTGTTCCGCCAGATCCGCGGCCGACATCTTGACGCGCGGGTCCATCCCCAACGTGAGCGGCTGGGTGTAGCTCTTGCCATTCGCCGTCAGAACCGCGGAGTACTGGCCCGGCATGGCCCACGGCGACGTCGGCTCCGGGGCGGTCTTGTGCACGATCGCGTTCATCGGAAACTCGGGGTCAACGCCCGCGACCGGCGAGTAATGCATGTCCCACAGAAAACGGTGCCATCCCGGCTGCCCGGACAACGCCTGCGGAGGCCGCACCCAATAGCTCGGAATCTTCAACTTCTTCGGGTCCGGCGAGACTGGCGCATCGGTGCTGTCGTATCGGCGCACGAGATTTCCTTTCTCGTCCTTGATCTCCAACGTCACCACGCCCGTCGCGGCGCTCGGGAAAAAATAATCGATCATCGCGCCCTCCGGCGGATTCTCGCCGACCGGTTCGTCCGGCGGGAGTGGCGTATCTGTGTTCATGCTCCAGCGTACGCGCAGCGCCGTCTGCGGCTTGATCAACACTGCGTCGTGCGTCTCTTTCGCGAGCTGGCGCAACGGCGTGATATTATCGAGAATCCAGAAGCCGCGACCGTGCGTCGCCACGCAAAGATCGTCATCTTTGACGATCAAATCGCGAACCGACGTCGCCGGCATGTTGAGCCGAAGCGATTGCCAGTTCTCCCCATCGTCGAACGAAACGTACGCCGCCCGTTCCGTCCCGGCGAAGAGCAACCCGCGGCGCTGCGTGTCTTCGCGCACCGCGTTCACCGTCTGGCCGTCGGCAATCCCGCGCACGATTTCTCGCCACGTTTTGCCCGTGTCGGTCGTGCGATAAATGTGCGGCCGCATGTCATCGAGGCGGATCGTGTTGATCGCCGCGTACGCGGTCTTCGCATCGAAGTGGCTCGCTTCGATTAACGAAACTTTCTGCCACGCGGAAATCTGCGGCGGCGTGATATCGCTCCACGTTTTTCCGCCATCACTCGTTAGGTGAATCAGCCCATCGTCGGTGCCGACCCAGATGCGGTTCGCATCGAGTGGTGACGGCGCCACGGTGTAGATCACGCCGCGCTGTTTCACATCCGCCGCGGGATCGTTTCGATACTTCCCGATACTCGCAGGTAACTCGTAGGTTTTCCGCGTGAGATCAGCACTGATCTGCTGCCAGTTCTCGCCGCGATCGTGCGTTTTCCAAAGCGTGTTCCCCGCGAAAAAAAGCGTGTGCGGATCCGTGGGTGCGAAGACGATCGGTTGCGTGCGGATCATCCGAAAATCCGGCGAGCGCAGCGCGAGCGGCAGAATGATTTGCCCCTGACCGGTCCGCCAGTCATACCGGCTCAATTTCCCGCCGTAGACGATATTTGGATCGAGCGGATCAGCGACCACGTATCCGTATTCCTCCGCCGCGACCGGATGCCAGTCACGAAACGTGATCGCGCCGTCGTTCCCGCGGCTGGCGATGCCGACCGAACCACTCTCCTGCTGGCCGCTGTAGAGCCGGTAGGGAAACGCGTTATCCGCGGTGACGTGATAGAGCTGCGCGGTCGATTGGTTATACCACGAGCTCCACGTTCGGCCGCCATTCACCGTCACGATCGCGCCTTGATCGCTCCCGAGCAGAACCGTGTCGGGGTTGTTCGGATTGATCCAGACGTTCTGATAATCGTCGCCGCCCGGGGCGCCGCGCCAGCCTTCCCAGTTCTTCCCGCCGTCCGTCGATTTCCAGCAAACCACGCTCGCGGAGTAGATGATCTTCGGGTTTTTCGGATCGAAGCGCAGTGTCGGCAAATCCCCACCGCCGATGCCCGCCGCCGGCCGCGCGTCCTCCGTCGCTTTCGTCCAGCTGTCGCCGCCATCATCGGTCCGGAAAAGATCGGAGCTTTTCGCAGTCCGCACCGCCGCGCACAACGTGCCAGGCGCGCTCGGCGCGATCGCGATGTTCGCCTGGATCATCGCGTCCGGGAGTCCGTTTCGCAGCTGGCTCCAAGTCGTGCCGCCGTCGGTCGATTTAAAAATGCCGCCATTCGCGCCGTTGAAGACGCTGTTTTCCCAAGGACCCTCGCGCGATTCCCAGAGTGACGCGTAGACGATTTCGGGATTCGCCGGGTCGATCTGCACATCGCCCGCGCCGGTATTTTCATCCTTGCCGAGCACCTTCTCAAAACTCTTGCCGCCGTCGAGCGAGCGGAAAACCCCGCGTTCATCGTTCGGCCCATACGGATGGCCGCCGACCGCGACGAAGAGGCGATCGGCGTTCCGCGGATCGACCGCGATCTGCGCGATTTGTTGCCCATCGCGCAACCCGAGATGCGACCAGGTCTTTCCTGCGTCGATCGATTTGTAAACGCCGTCACCGACCGATAAATCCGGCCGATGCAGTCCCTCGCCGCTGCCGACGTAAATGACATTGGGATCCGAGACTGCGACCGCGATCGCGCCGACGGAACCGGTTGGCTGATCGTCGAAAATCGGCGTCCACGTCCGGCCGTAATCATCGGTCTTAAACACGCCGCCGTTCACCTGCGCCATGTAGAAGACATTCGGCTGCGACGGCACGCCGCAGATCGCGCGCGTCCGCCCGCCGCGGTATGGGCCGATGTTGCGCCAGCGTAGCGCGCCCGAGAGATCGGTGTCCGTTTGCGCGACAGCGGGCGCACCAGCCACCGAGATGAGCAAGAGCGCAGGCCACCACCTTTTCCAGGACAGGAAGTATTTGTTCAGCATTGCAGGGGAACATTAGTCGCACTCGTCGGCCGGCGACCACCGAAGATATCGCTTTTTCGATCGACCGCTGGTAGACCGTGGCCAATCCGAGCTATGAAACCGCTCCTGGCCGAGCTGAAGCGGCGCAATGTCTACAAGGTCGCGGTCGCGTATGCGGTAGTCGCCTGGCTGCTCATCCAAGCCGATCCTGTTCCCGACCTTTGAAGCGCCGGCGTGGGTCACGAAGGTATTCGTCTCCGCGATCGTTCTAGGTTTCGCGGTTGCGCTGCTCCGGCCTGGGCTTTCGAAATCACGCCCGAGGGGATAGTCCGCGCGGAAGATGTTCCGCCTAACAAATCGATCGCTCGCCGCACTGGAAAGAAGTTGGTTGGCATCACGCTCGTGCTCGCGTTGATCGCCGCCAGCGCGAGCAACCGGCGGCACCGCCGGGGATGACCGAGAAAAGTATCGCGGTGTTGCCATTCGCGAATCTGAGCCACGACCCAGACAATGCCTACTTCGCGGAAGGCATTCAGGACGAAATCCTGACGCGCCTGTCCAAGATCGCCGCCCTGAAGGTGATCTCGCGCACTTCGACCCTGAAGTATCAAGGCGCGCCGAGCGATCTGCGCGAGATCGGGCAGCAACTTGAGGTGGCGAACATCCTCGAAGGCAGTGTGCAAAGAGCGAGCGGTCAGGTGCGGGTGACGGTGCAGCTCATCAAAGCGCTGAACGATTCGCATCTTTGGGCGGAGACTTACGATCGCAACCTGGTCGATGTGTTTCAGGTGGAAAGCGACGTGGCGCAGAAAATTGCGGCGTCGTTGGAAGCGAAGCTGACCGGGCGGGAGAAGCACGCGATCGAAACGGTGGGCACCACCGTTCCCGAGCGTACGAAGCGTATCTCCGGTCGCGTGCTCTGCAGAACAAACAAAGCGTGGAGGATCGGAGCCGCCTGATCGACTACTGCCGCCGCGCGGTGGAGCTGGATCCGAAGTTTGCGCAGGCCTGGGCCGATCTTTCGGGGGCTGAATCGGAGATGTATTTCGGCGACGTCCACACCAAGGAACACTTCGAACGGGCGCGCGTCGCGGGCGGAGACCGCGCTCCGTCTCGCACCGGATCTGGCGGAGGCGCACACGGCGATGGGTCTCTTCTATTACTATTGCCTGCAGGATTTCGATCGCGCGCTGAAGGAGCTGGAATTTGCGGGCGAGCGGCTGCCGAATGATGCCCTGAACCTGGAAGCGATCGCCATCGTGCATCGCCGGCAAGGCAAGCTCGATGAGTCGATCAAGGGCATGGAGCAATCCACGCAACTCGATCCGCGGAATGAGGACATCTGGGTTAATCTCGGCCGCAGCTATCGCGGGATGCGAAACTTCGAGAAGGCGCGAGCGATGTTCGACCGGGCCTTAGCGCTGGCGCCCGGCGAGAAGTCGATCGCGGCGCAGAAAGCGGAGGTCTACCTTGCCGAGGGTAATCTGGACGGAGTCCTGGAGACGCTGCGCGGATTCGCTTTTGTACCGTGGGGTGAGGGCGCGCGGGAAAGGTTCACCGTGTTATTCTATCGCCGGCAAGTTGACGAAATTTTGCGAGCGGCCGGTCCTCTCCTGCCGACGAGAAGAATCTGCGGCCTTTGTTCGTCGCGCTGATGCACGCCGGAATCGCAGACGTGCATTTTGTTCAAAGGCGAAAAAGCAGCCGCCCAGCCGCTCTATGAACAAGCAGCGCGCGAGTTCCAGAGCTTGCGAGATAAAGGCGACGAAAGCCTCTTCCTGGCCGACAACCTGATTCAGGTGACGGCGCGCCTCGGTCGTCGCGATGAAGTCGCGCGACAAGCGAATGCCTTGATCGAGCAAACGAGCAAGGACCAGTGGCGTTTCCCGCGGACGAAAGAAGTGCTCGCTCGAACTTACCTGGTGCTCGGTGACATCGACCGCGCGCTGCCTCTGGTGGAGCAGGCGTTATCGATGCAAGGGGAGACGTCCCTGACCGCGGCGACCTTGCGTCTCGATCCCACATGGGACGCGGTCCGTAGTGATCCGCGTTTCGTGAAGCTGGTATCGGAGCAGCACCGGTGACACCGACTTGGAACGCTCGAGCTATTTTTCAAACAGAGAGTTTTTTGAATCCAAACCTGACGCAGACCGCATCCCATTGATTAGAAGCCATGGAAACATCATTCCCACCTGCGCCGCTGAGCGCGCCCGCCGTCACCCACGTGCGCACCTGGAGCGCGTTTTGTCACGCGAGCGCCTTGCTCGGGGTATTCTTTCATTTCCCCGGCCATTTGCTCGGGCCGCTCATCGTCTGGTTACTGAAGCGCGACGACTCAGCTGAGATCGATGCGCATGGCAAGGAAGCCCTCAACTTCCAGATCTCGATGCTGATCTACAACCTGATCGCGGGCGTCTTTTGCCTCGTCCTGATCGGCTTCTTTTTCCTCGCGGTTCTCTGGGTGGTGAACGCGGTCTTCGTCATCATCGCCGCGATCCAGGCGAGCGATGGGAAGTTCTATCGCTACCCGATGACGATCCGGTTCATTCAGTAAGCGCGCGTTCGCATACGCGCTGCGCCGTAGGCCGAAGGATCTGCACCGCGCCGATCGTTTTCGCCGAGGCGAAGAGGAGAAGGTAGAAGACGATCACTGTGACGACGGTAAACGCGGCGACGGTCCAGTGCCGCGAGCGCATTCGTTCCCAACGCGGCAGGAACGCGATCCATCCGAACACGCTGAGGATGACGATGACCGCATCGAAGCTGCCCCGTTGCCAGTAGCTGCCGCCGAGGTGCAGCCACATGCCGAATTCATCGAAGGTGAGCGCCATCCCGACGCCGTAGAGCAGCGCGCAGAGCTTGCGCAATTTATCGGACGGCCGGGTGACGAAGACGAGGACTGCACCGACCGCAGCGAGAAGAAAGATCCCATAGTTGAGGTGGTGCACGTGCGTGCCGCGTGCATGGAGAAAGAAGTTCGGCACGCGCCGCGTCATGATGAGAATGACGAGCACTCGCGCGGCTATGAACGTGAGAAGGAAGGCAAGAAAGACGCGGCGCGCGAGGCGACGGACAGGGGTGATCTCAGCCGAAGGAGCAGTCATGGAGCTATCGCCAGTGTCGCCGAACCTTATGTTCCGGGGTCGCGGTCGAGTGGTCGCTGGTTGTGTCAATCAATTCGCGGCGACGTAAGAGCGCGAGGGCGGTTTGGACGGCACTCTTCGACAGCCCGGTCGCCTCGGCTAGCGTACGGAGGCTCGCCGGCACCGCTTTCCACCGGGCGCGCGCGGCCTGACCATAGAGGGCCAGATAGACCAGGTAAGCGGCCGGTTGACGATCGTGCCCTACGATGTCGCGCATAAGAACATCGAGGACGTAGTCATCGACTGGAATGGTTTGTTTAAAGCGGGGCACAGCTAGGAAGTAATAGGAGAGCTAAGACTACTTCCTGCTGGAAGCGTCAGAAGAATGTGTGAGGCGTCGGCACCATCGGATGACTCGTCCACGTCGACCGACAGAGTGAAGCCGCATTTTTGCAGGACTCGCAGCGAGGCGAAGTTGTCCTTGGCTACGCCGGCGTAAAGCGGTCGCATTTGTTCGATGCATAAGAATGCTGACAGCGCCTCGGTCGCAATCCCGCGGCCCCAGTAGGCGCGGTCGACCCAGTAACCAACCTCGCGCCGTCCGTCGCGCATGAAGCTTACTACGTTCCCAGCTACCTGGCCGTCGACGACAAGCGTTCTTTTCAGGATCGTGTCGTCCACGAGAAGGTTCGCCCAATGTTGTGCGTAGGTCACTGCATCACCCGAAGTGAAGGCGGCCATGGCGGCTGCTTCTGCGTCTTGCTGATGGGCGAAGAAGAGCGCGAGGTCCGCTGCTTGTATTTCGCGTAATCGGATCTCTGGCTTCATCGCCCTATAGTTAAATCGGAACCGAGCATTGAATTCGGAAGCCAAAAAACCAGAAAAGGAGGGTAAGAAGATCTGCCGACAGCGTTCGGGTCTCACCCGGCTTTCGTTCCTGCTCCCGCCTTTCTCTTTTTATGGTTTCCAAATCGATTCGAATTTCAACTATACCTATAATCGGATAGCGTTTTCCGCTTTCGGATGTTCCTGCGCCGTAGACGAGGAGGTCGCCCGGGTTCTATCGTGAAGGCGTCATGATTAAACAAATCAAATTCATCAGCATTCCCGTGCAGGATCAGAACCGGGCGCTCGATTTCTATACCGATAAGCTCGGGTTCACGATCATTACCGATCAGCCGTTCGACGAGAAACAACGCTGGATCGAATTGCGCATCTCGAAGGCAGAGACTCGCGTCGTGCTGTTCACCGCGCCGGGCGATGAAGGCCGGATCGGTTCAATGATGCCGATGTCGTATGCCTGCGACGACATCGACGAGACTTACAAGGAACTCAGCGGGCGCGGAGTGGAATTCGACGGCCCACCAGAAAAACAGCCTTGGGGCACCTACGCGATGTTCAAGGACAGTGAAGGCAACCGCTTTGTGCTTTCGGCGGACAAGTAGGGCTAATGTAGCATGACCGAACTGACAGCTTACCACGAGCTATGTGCTTATACGCTCACCTATCGCGATCCGGCATTCATTCACCAGCATGTCGTGGACGCGTTTGCGGCCCAGAAGGCGGATGAAGAAACGAAGCCGATCGCGCTGACGTTCGCGTTGGTCGGACTCTACCTGCACGCCGAGCGACAATTTACCGGCCGAGAAGTGCAACGAGCCCATCAGAATCTCGCCCGAAAGAGGCGTGCATGGCCGAGGTTCGTGTTGCCTGAGTCTCGTGGGGGGATGACGGCTATCGACGTCATGGCAAAACCAGCCAGCGGCGAGCGCGACGAAGCAATCCATGCGTGGGCGGCCGATGTGTGGACGGCGTTCCGTAGCGATGCGGTGGAAACGGTAAGCGAGCTTTGCGAAGAGTTACCGCAGTTCGGCGGCGCGTGAGCGGTTCCAGCCTTAAATGCGTCGAAAGACGCGCAATAGTTGGTGCGCCTTGGATGGATCGGATGCGAATTGAAAGACCGAGAACTCCATGTTCAGGAAATCGGAAAAACCAGGGGTCGTTCGTGCGATCTCGAGATCGAGATCGTGGAACGCCATCGACCAGTCCGCGAAATCACGCTCGGCGATTTCGTCTTGCAGGAGGATCGTGACTCCATGATGGCGGCGGTCTTTCTCGATCCGGCAGTAGGTCCGAAGGACTGCTTCCTCAGCACCCTCGAGGAGCTGCATGAACTTGCCATCCTTGTAGAGAAGCAGGCCGGTAATGCCGTCGCGCATGTTATTCTGGCGGCTCACGCGGAGCAGCTCCAGCAAGTCTTCCCTGCGCAGGGCGTCGCGCGCGATGCTCACGTAGACAAGAAAATACACGCTTCTACTTCGCTCCCGCGCGACGCTGGGATGCGGAGATCAAGAAGCCGATGCAAACTTCTGGGTCAACTTTGAATACGAATAGGGCAAGCACTTGAAAACGCTCGGAATGATCGGAGGGACGGGACCGGAATCGACGATCGAATACTATCGCCGGCTGATTGCAGGATATCGGACGCGTAACAGCGAAGGCCGTGCGCCGTCGATCATCATCAACAGCATCGATAACAAGAAGCTGATCGACTCGTTCACCGCGAACCAGCTCGACCCGGTAACAGATTTTCTCGCGGAGGAAATCGAAAAACTAGCGCGCGCCGGCGCAGACTTCGCGCTCATCGCGGCCAACACACCGCACCTCGTTTTTGATGAATTGGAGCGGCGCGTGCGAATCCCGATGCTGAGTATCATCGAAGCGACGGCTACGGCAGCGACGGCCGCCGGCGTGCGTCGACTCGCGCTTTTCGGCACGCGGTTCACGATGCATTCGGCGATGTTTCCGGAAAGTTTCGCGCGGCGCGGGATTGAGATCGTTGTGCCGAAAGCGGACGAACAGGAGTTCATCCACACGAAGTACATGGGCGAATTGTTCGTTGGGACGATCCGCGAAGAGACGCGCGCGGCGTTGCTCGACATCGTGGAGGCGATGAAGGCGCGCGACGCGGTCGACGGTTTGATCCTTGGCGGGACCGAGCTGTCGCTGATTCTGCGCGAACCAATGGCCGTCGGCCTTCCCGTGTTGGATACCACGCAGATTCACGTCGACGCCGCGATCGAATGGATGCTGCGGGAGTAGCCGGGCGCTAGCGCGTCGCTCCTGCCATCACGTCGGTCGGTTTCAAAGCGATCGCGAACGGCTCGAGCGGCATCGGCTCGTCGTGATCTAGAAACTCACGGCAGATCGCAAAGAGATCGACCTGGCTCGTGGCGCGCCGGATTCCGTGCAGGAACTGGCCGGTCGGTTCGACGCCGAGGCCGATGAAGTTCAGATACTTCTTCATGTTGTTGATTTGCGCCGACTCGCGGATCCCCGCCGTGCTGACGGCTTCGTAAAGAGCGTGTATGTAATCGAGCACATCGCGGCCGGTCGGACAGAAGACGGGGGCGCCGCTGCGCCGCTCGCGAATCTGACGGAAGAGCCACGGATTACGGATCACGCCGCGGCCGATCATCAATCCACGCGCTCCAGTGAGCGCCAGGACTTCATCGGCTTTGGCTGCGGAATAGATGTTGCCGTTCGCCAGGACGGGACACGGCAGCGCGGCGACGGCGCGCGCGATGAAGTCGTAACGGGGCGCGCTGCGGTACATTTCTTTCACGGTGCGCGCATGGACGGTGAGCAGGTCTAACGAGTGCTTCGCGAAGATCGGGAGCAGTTCGTCATCGAAGATTTCGGTAGCGTCAAAGCCGATGCGCGTTTTCACCGTGAACGGGATCGCGATCGCTTCGCGCAAGGCACCCAGAATCTGGTCGATACGATACGGGTCGCGCAGCAGGCCGCCGCCGGCACATTTGCGATAAACGATTGGCACTGGGCAGCCGAGGTTCAAATCAATCGCGGTGACCGGATGCTGCTGTAACTCACGCGCCGTGCGCACGAGGGCGCCGATGTCGTTCCCGATCATCTGCGCAACGACCGGCCGGCCCGTGGGATTTTGGGTAATGGAAACCAGGATTTTCGGATCGAGCCGCGAATCAGGCAGGACGCGAAAGTATTCCGTAAAATAAACGTCCGCGTTTCCGTAGCGCGCGATCAAACGCATGAACGGCAGGTCCGTGACGTCCTGCATCGGCGCCAGCGCGAGGATCGCGTCGCCGCTGCGCAGGAAATTTCCGAAGTCGGTTCGACCGTTGCCGGCGGGTTGGATCACAGCCGGGCGGCCGGCGGTTCGTCGGCGATCTTCAGCACGATTTTGCCGCGGGTGTGATTCGTCCCCGCCTGCTCGGTCGCTTTCGCGGCTTCGCTCAAAGGCAACACTTCGGAGACGACTGGCTTGATCTTTTGGTCGTCGATCATTTTGCCGATTTCGCTGAGCTCGGCCGCGTCCGGATGCGAGGCGAGCGATTCGCCGCGAATCCCATGTTTCTGCAGCTCGGCCGGATCGCAGCGCGAAACGAGAGTTACCACGATGCCGCCTTTCTTTACCACCGCGTAGGAACGGAGGAGCGTATCGCCCCCGACCGGATTTAGAACGACATCAACGTCTCGCGCGACGTCTTCGAACTTCGTCGCGGTGTAATCGACCGCGACATCGGCGCCGAGTTGTCGAAGCAAATCCTGGTTCGCAGTGGATGCAGTGGCGATGACTCGCGCGCCGCGAGCCTTCGCGATCTGGACCGCAAAGCTTCCGACACCGCCTGAGCCGCCGTGGATCAGCACCGTCTGGCCGGCGCTCAGCTTTGCGGAATCGAGCAACGCCTGCCACGCAGTCAGCGCGGCCAGCGGGCTGGCGGCCGATTGTACGAAAGTGAGCGACTGCGGCTTGATCGCCGCCTCACGTTCGTTCGCGATGCAATACTCCGCCCAGCCCCCGCCACAAAGCAGATAGGCGTAAACGGGGTCACCGACTTTCAGCCGTGTAACTTTGGCGCCCGTTTTCTCCACGACCCCGGCCACGTCGTAGCCGAGCACCAAAGGGAGATGCGTCCCAAATTCGCGCGCGTATTCGCCTGCGAGGATCAACGGATCGGCCGGGTTCACGCGGACGAGCACTTCACTTTCCTTTGGTT
>JALYZW010000098.1 GCA_030945725.1 Verrucomicrobiota bacterium
CCCCATGACCGCGCAGGTCCTTGAAGATGTCCTGAAGCTTATCGCCTAATTGCGAAAACATGACGCTGGTGCTTGGCGAGCGATCGGCGGCTTGGCGCCGCTATTTCTTCGGTGTCGCGGCGGGCGACGCGGAAGCTCCCGCGGCAGGCGCCGCCGGAGCGGCCCCGGCGGCCGCTTCATCGACGGCAAATGTCCACTGCGACTGGATTTTCTTCCCGCCGGACGTCGCCTCGATAATTACCGTCACCGTGCCGTGGAGTTTCTGCGTGGTCTGATAACTCACCGTCTGCGTCTTCGCGTCGAACGATGCCGGCACCACGCCTAGTCCGCTCATCCGCATCTTCACGCTGCCCTGATCGATCGCGCCGAACGAGCTGAGGTTTGCGGACACCAACGGCATCGCGGTCCGAATCGTTTCGCCTTCCGCAGGCTTCGTTTGCAGGTTCGACGCTCCGATCGACGCTACTGGTGCGCCGCCGCCACCGCCACCCGCGGTCGCGATCATGGCGATCGCGTCAGTAAACACTTTTGGCTTGTTCGCTTCTATTAGGTAGCGACCGATGGAATCGTTCGGCGTCCGGAACGTAATCGGCTGACCGTAGACGGTGAACATGGCTTCGTAACCGGCTTTCATCGATTTGTCTTTCACCTGCGGGTTCCAGTTCCCAAACGGCACTGCGAAGCAGTTCACTTTAATGCCGAGCTTTTGCTCGAGCAGCTGCTTCGGCGCCGCGATTTCGCTGTCGAGCCACTGATCGTATTCTTGCGGATTCAGATGCTTTTTCGTCACCTTGTCGTAAGGCTTCTTCAAGTCCTGGTGCGTCGCGGAATGCGCCTCGATGTCGACGCCAGCGTCACGCATCTCGGCCAGCTGCTCCCACGTGATCGCCTCGCCGCCGCCGTATTTCCCGCCGCGCACGCCCTCGGTGTAAATGAACAAGGTCAGCGGATAATTGAGTTTCTTCATGATCGGCCAGGCCACTTCGTACTGCGACTTCCAGCCATCGTCGAACGTGATGACAGCCGACCGCGGGGGGATGCTTTTCTCCCCCCGTTTCCACGCGAGCACGTCCTGCAACGGGATCACCGGAATGCCGCGGTTTTTCAATTCCTGCATCTGCTTTTCGAAATCCTGCGGCAAAATTTCTGTCCACGCGGAGTGCACCTGCTTCACGAAGCGGTGATAGCCGTAGATGATGACCTCCGCCGTTTGATCGACTGCGGGCTTCGTCGGCGCCTTTGGACCGGCAGTGCCCGGCGCAGCGGTGTTCGCGGTCGCGATTGTCGTCGATCCCGGGCCGGTGCTCGCGCTGGCGGATGCCGCGGGGGAGGCGGCGTCTGCGGTGTTCTTGGCGGCGGTTTCGTGCTTCTTGCACGTGGGTAAGCTGAGCGCCAACAGGCAGGGGATAACCGCGAATCGTGTAAGCATAAATCTGCGTTACGCCTTACCGGTGAGTCCGCAAAAAACAAGCGGTTTTTGCTCTGCCGGCCGCGCAGAACACCGTCAGAATGCTCACGCCCGGAGAGAGAAATCGGTGGCGACAGACCGGCTTTCGGTTATGGAATCCGGCATGATCCGCCAGACCCGCGACATCCTGTTGGCTGCAGCGTGCTGCGCGTTGGCGAGCTGCAGCAGTGTCGGCACGACTGCGGTGAAAAACACCAGCCGGACCTTCACGACTGTGGTCGTCGACCCAGGTCATGGCGGGAAGGATAATGGTGCGTTTCGGCGTTTCAGCGGGCCCGAGAAAGCCGCAAATCTCGACGTCGCGCTGCGCCTCGCGAAAAAGTTGCGCGAATCTCAATTTCACACCGTGATGACGCGATCGGGCGATGTCTTTATCCCATTGGAGGAGCGCGCGGCCATCGGACGCTCGCAACGCAACTCCATCTTCGTGAGCATTCACTTTAACGATTCGCCGAAGCGACGGATTCGCGGATTCGAAACGTATTACCGGTCACCGGCCGCCTACCCGTTGGCGCAGCGGATTCAGCAACGGTTGCTCACAATCCGGGGGGCGGCGAACCGTGGCGTGCGCACCGCAAACTTCCGGGTGCTGCGCAAAGCGATCTATCCCGCGGTCCTGGTCGAGTGTGGTTTTTTGAGTAATCGCGGCGAAGGCGGCGAGGCAGGCAGCGCCGGGTATCGCGAACAGCTGGCCGATAAAATCGCGGAGGCGATCGTCGAGGAACGTTACGGCAGCGGAGTTTACCGCGCACCGGCGAATCCGCCGAATTCCGTTCCGCCGAGCGATACCGGTGCGGAACCGTAGTTCTCTCGGCGCGCGCTAGAAGTCGATGCCGCGGTTTTCGCGCCCGACGGCTGCGAGCGCGATCAAGATGACAAACACGACAAGGGTCACGAGGGCGAGGGAAGTTGAGTACGACGGCGACCCCGTCGACCCAGCGAAGTGTTCCGCGAGCTTTGCTTCGACGACGGCGATTGGGGCGGCAAACAAATTACCGAGCTGATACGCGAAGCCCGGAAACGTGCCGCGGAGTTCGGGCGGCGAAAGTTCGTTTAGATGCACGGGAACTACACCCCACGCGCCTTGCACCATGAATTGCATGCAAAAGCCGCCCGCAATCAAAAGCATGAGCGAAGGCGAGAACATCCAGGCGGGAATCAGCAGGACGCCAATGCCAGCCGCGATGATGATCGAGCGGCGGCGGCCCCAGCGTTGCGACAAGCTGCCGATGAGCGTGCCGCCGCAAATCGCGCCGAGGGCGTAGATCACGCTCACGTTGCGCACCTGCGCGACATCGAGCCCGCGCTGTTTCTGCAGGAAGGTCGGATAGAGATCCTGCGTGCCGTGCGATACGCAGTTGAACGCGGTCATGAGAAGAATCGCGTAAACGAACAGCCGCCAGTGTGTCCGCAGCGTTTGTGAAAATGGAATCGCCTGCGCCGCCGCTTTCCCGCGCTCGCGTTGCCACACGTGCGATTCGGGGACCCGGGCGCGGATGAAGAGCACGAGAAGTGCAGGCGCCGCGCCGGCGACGAACAATCCCCGCCAGCCGAAGTGCGGGAAAACGAGCGCGTAAACGAGCGCGGCGAGAAGAAAGCCGAATGCGTAGCCTTGTTGCAAAATGCCGGAGAAGAGTCCCCTCGCCTTCGCGGGCAACGTTTCCATCGCAAGCGATGCGCCGAGTCCCCACTCGCCGCCCATCCCGATGCCGAAGAGCGCGCGCAGAAGGAGGAAGGCGGTGAAATTCGGCGAGAAGGCCGTGAGCAGTTCGATGATCGAGTAAAAGATAATGTCGATCATCAACGGAACGCGCCGGCCGAACCGATCGCCGAGCAGGCCGAAGAGCAGTGCTCCGACCGGGCGCATCATGAGCGTGAGCATGCTCGCGAAGGCAACTTCGGGGACCGTTTTTCCGAACTCCTGCGCGACCGCGGAAAAGACAAACGTGAGCAGGAAAAAATCGAGCGCGTCCAGCGCCCACCCGAGGAAGCAGGCGAGGAACGTGTTGCGCTGATCGCGATTCAGCGATTTGAAAAGCTCGATCGCTTCCATGCAAAGACAGTTAACTTTTCGCGCACGGCAGTTGGAAGCGCGAATTCTCGGATGTAAATTCGAAGCAACGGAGAGCGATGCGTTACCTCGTCAAAGCGCGACTGAAGACCGGACACGAGCGGCCCTTGCTCGAGGCGATCGAGGGTGGCTCGTTAGGCCGCGGCTCTGTCGCCGGTGGCGAATACCTGCACAACATGCGGCAGGCCCGTCTCGCCGCGGACGGAACCGCGCGCTGGGTTGAGGTTTGCTTCTGCGACACGCCGCTCGAGGAAGAACGGCGTTACTGGGAGAAATACTTTGAGCTCATCGCGGTGGACGACGCGCACGCGAGGCGGAACTGCCGGCATGAGAACGGAACGGAGACCTGGGCGTGCTGCGATTGTGACTGCACAAAAGCGCTGGAGGAGAAAATGCAGACGCGCGGTGTTGGATTCCTGAAGCACTTGCCACAGTTTTGTCAGCAGAGAACACATTGACGTATCATGATGCGTCGATTTGTTCCTTGATGGCAGCCCGGAGCAGCGTTTAGTTCGTCTTTCACTGTGACGACCGCTGATCTCCATCCTCTCGAGCAATTGATGCGCGAGCGCATCGTCATTCTCGACGGCGCGATGGGAACGCGTGTCCAGCAGTTCAAATTAACGGAAGCCGACTTCCGCGGACACCAATTCAAAAACTGGAAGGGCAAAGATTTGAAAGGCAGCAACGAGGCGCTGCTCCTGACGAAGCCGGACGTGATCGAACAGATTCACACCGACTATCTCGACGCCGGTTCTGACATTATCGAGACGAACACCTTCAGTGCGACCACGATCGGGCTGCACGATTTTTTCTTCCAGGGTGAATCGACGAGCGGGCGAAAGGACCCCGCCTTTTTCGACCGCGTCGTGAATGACTCCGAGCTGCAGGCACTTTCGCGAGAAATGAATCTGGCGGCCGCACGACTGGCCCGCTCCGCCGCCGACCGCGCTGGAAAAGGTCGATTCGTCGGCGGGTCTCTCGGCCCGATGCCGGTGACGGCGTCCATTTCTCCAGACGTGAACGATCCAAGCTTCCGCGCGGTCACCTTTGATCAACTGCGTCAGTCTTACTCGGAGCAAGCCGCCGCACTACTCGAAGGCGGCGTCGATCTGCTGATCGTCGAAACAATTTTCGATACCGTAAATGCGAAAGCCGCCCTCGCCGCGATCAGCGAAATCTTTGAGTCCATCGGGCGAACGGTTCCGCTGATCGTCTCGGGCACGGTGACGGACCTTTCCGGCCGCACTTTGACCGGCCAGACGGTCGAGGCGTTCCTGATTTCGATCGCGCACGCGAACCCTCTGGTTGTCGGATTGAATTGCGCACTCGGCCCGCGGGAGATGACACCTTACATCGAAGAGCTCGCGCACACCGCGGACCGCTACACGAGCGCGTATCCGAATGCCGGGCTGCCTGATCCACTTTCTGCGACTGGTTTCCCCGAGACGCCAGAATCGCTGGCTCCGCAGCTCGCAGAATGGGCGAAGAACGGGTGGCTGAATATTGTCGGCGGATGTTGCGGAACAACGC
>JALYZW010000090.1 GCA_030945725.1 Verrucomicrobiota bacterium
GCAACGCCCGGCCCCGGCGGGACTTCAGCCACTCGAAGCGCGCTCGCATTCCGGCGAGATTTACATTCCGCGCAGCGGTGCGACCGGCGGCCCGCTGCCGATTTTGATTTTGCTGCACGGCTCCGGACGTGACTCGTCCGATTGGTTTCCTGCCTACGAAAAATACGCGGAGATGGGCCGCTTCGCGATTGTCGCGCCGGAAGCGAGCGGCAAAACGTGGGGCGGCGGGATGCACGATTTCGGCCCGGACGCGGCGGTGATCAATCGCGCGCTGGCGGTCGCGTCGACGAAATGCGCGATCGACCTAAGCCGGATCGCGCTCGGCGGATTTTCCGACGGGGCGTCCTACGCGATGTCGTTAGGCTTGGCCAACGGCGACCAAATCAGGGACGTGATTGCCTTTTCGCCCGGCTACTACATCGGCACGCAACAGCGCGGGAAGGCCGCGTTTTTCATCTCGGCCGGCGTGTCCGATCCCATCCTGCCGGTCGATCAATGCAGCCGTCGTTTCGTCGCGACCTTGCGCGGAGCCGGTTACTCCGTGGAATACAAGGAATTCTTCGGCCGACACGAAATGACGACACTGGTCACGGAAGCCGCGATGGCGTGGCTGCGGCAGCGCTGGCGTAGGTAACGATTCGTTAGGCCTGGGCCAGCGCGCGAGCCGCAATCAGCTAAAACTTTTTCAAGACCTTGCGGACGGTCTTTTTGACGCTGGCCACAATCCCGCCGCCACTGGCGTCACCGCGATCACCCTGGCCTTTGGCGGCTTTCGTGGTCGACTTCGTCCGGCGATCGGCGGCCAGGGAGCGGCCGACATTCACTTCGCTTTTGAATTCGCCTTTCTTGTCGCGTCGCACGTAGCGGCGATCGCCCTTGTGTGGCTCGATCAAAGTGCGCTTGCTCGTCTTGCGCGCGGTGCCGCGTTTCGCAGTCTTGCTGCTTTTTGCGGCCGTCTTCGTGCTGCTTTTCTTGCTGCTGGATTTGGTGCTCGTTTTTCGGGTGGTTGCCATAACAACAGAACTTCGTGCGCGAGCCGGCTCGCGGCCCTCTCGCGAAACTGCTCGGTCGTCCTGCAAATAATCGAAACGACAAAGAAGGTTTGGAGATTCAACTCAGTGGCGCGATCATCTTGCGCGCGCGGCCGGTGAAGGTTCGCAGTCGCGCGTTCTGCGTTATGCCCAGCCCGAAAGGTAAAATCGCCGCGACCGATGCGCTGATCGGATTGTGGACGGTCGCGCTGACCGCGTTTGTGATCGCCGCGCTTTATTTTGGGCGCGAACTGCTCATCCCGCTCGCGCTTTCCGCGCTGCTCACCTTTTTGCTTTCGCCGCTGGTCGGTCGACTCGAGCGCTGGATCGGACGCATCGCAGCGGTGCTGCTGGTGGTCGCGTTGATTTTCACCGCCACCGGCGCGGCGGGCTGGGTGCTGACTCGGCAGCTCGTCGATCTCGCGACAAAGCTGCCGGAATACAAGGGGAACATCACGAGCAAGCTGCACGCGTTCCAGACGCCGAAGAACGGCGCCTTCACGAAATTTTCCCAGACGGTCGATGATTTGAAACAGGAGCTGCCCGGCGGGTCCGCGCCGCCCGTGCCGGTCATCACGCAGGAAGCCGGCAAACCAGAGACCGCGGTCGCGTCGCCCCCGAATCCGCCGCCGCAAGCGATGTCGGTCCGCGTGGTCGAAACGTCGAAGGCTAATCCGCTCGAGTTAATCCAGACGATCATCACCCCGCTGCTCGGGCCGCTCGGGACCGCGGCGCTCGTGCTCGTGCTCGTCATCTGCATGCTTTTTCAACGGGAAGATCTGCGCAATCGCCTGATCCGGCTGGTCGGTCAGGGGCGGATTAGTGCGACGACGCGCGCGATGGATGACGCGGCGGATCGCGTCTCGCGTTATCTGCGGATGCAGCTGCTCGTGAACGTGACCTACGGCATTTGCATCGCGATCGGTCTCTACTTCATCGGTGTGCCGAACGCGGCTTTGTGGGGCGCACTCAGCATCGTGCTCCGCTTTATCCCGTACATCGGGCCATGGGTGGCGACGATTCTGCCGACCATTCTCGCGCTCGCGATTTCTCCGGGCTGGAAAATGCCGGTGCTGACGGTCGCGCTTTTCGGTGGCATCGAGCTGATCCTCAACAATGTGCTCGAACCGCTGCTCTATGGCCGCCACACCGGCGTTTCGTCCATGGCGTTGATCGTCGCCGCGGTGTTCTGGACGTGGCTTTGGGGACCGCTCGGCCTTGTGCTCGCCACGCCGCTCACGGTCTGTCTCGTCGTGATGGGCCGGCACGTGCCGCGCCTTTCATTTCTCAGCGTTCTCCTGAGTGATGAAGACGCGCTCAGCCCGGCGGAGGAATGCTACCATCGTCTGCTGACGATCGGGGAGCAGGATGAAACCGAGTTCGTGGAGAGTTATCTCAAGGATAATTCGCTCGGCGCGCTCTACGACTCGGTGCTCGTGCCTGTCATCACCGCCGCGGAAACGGACGCGCGCGAGGAGCGGCTCGACCGCGAGCAACTGGCCGAGGTGAAACAGAATCTCCGCGTCGTGCTCGACGATCTCGCCAGCCGTCCCGCGCTCGCGGACAAGACGCAGGCGGACGATGTCGAAGGTCCGCCAGCTCCGCAGTTTTCCGCGACGTCGACCTGCCGCGTTTATTGCCTGCCGGCACGCGCGGAGCGCGATGAGTTCGCCGGCGCGATGCTCGTCCATTTGCTGCAGCGCGGACATTGCGGGGCGCAAAACGCCTCCGCGAAGCTCGAAGCCAGCCAGCTCATCGATCTCGTCGAGAAAGACGAATCCGACGTCGTATGCGTATCGGTCGTCGCGCCTTCCACTGTGATTCACGCACGCTTTCTGTGCACGAAATTGCGGGCACGAATTCCCCGGCTAAAAATCGTGGTCGGGATGTGGGGCGCGACTGAAAAAGTGGCCGAGGTGACGGATCGCCTGCGCGATTCCGGCGCGGACGTCGTCGTGGTTTCGCTCGCCGAAGCGGTCGCTCAGATCGCATTATTCGCCCAGCCGGTCACGGAACCGATGACGCCCGCCCCGATCCCGGCGGACGAAGACGAGCGGCTCGCGGCGTTGTCCGAGTCGCACCTGCTCGACCCCGAGACCGACCAGGTTTTCGACCGCATTACGGCGAAGGTGGCGCGCATTTTTGAAGTGCCGATCGCGCTGCTCACCCTGATCGATCGCGACCGCCAATATTTTAAGAGCCAGAGCGGGCTGCCCGAGGATTTGGCGCGGGCGCGACAGATTTCGCGCGACGTTTCGATCTGCGGGCACGTCGTCGCGAGCAACGAATTGCTCGTCGTGAACGACCTCGCGCGCGACCGCCGTTTCGCGAACAACCCTTTGCTGAAAGAGCGCGGCCTGCGCTTTTATGCCGGCGCTCCGGTGCGCGCGAGCAACGGCCAGCCGCTCGGTTCGCTCTGCATCCTCGATAGTAAACCGCGGCAGCTCGCGGCGAGCGAAGCGCGGCTGCTTCAGGTGTATGCGAACGAAGTGACCGAGGAATTGAGTCGGCGTTCCGCGCCGGCCGACGCGCGCGAGCTGGTCAGCACAACGTAGGTGCGCGGCGCCGCGGCTCACGATTGCGAATTGCAAAAGAAGCCGTTCGCGCTTCAATAGACTGCTTCGAGAGGAAGGGTGGCTGAGCCCGGTTTAAGGCACTCGACTCGAAATCGAACGTGGGGTAAAACTCACCGTGGGTTCGAATCCCACCCCTTCCGCCATCGCTCCGAACCGTTCCTGCTGCTCGCGTTGAAGCGCTCCAAGATCAGCGCGGGTCTGTTGATGTTTCGCCAAGGAACGGAGCAAATCGAGGTTCTCCTCGCGCATCCCGGCGGACCCTATTTTCGCGCGAAAGATGACGGCGTCTGGACGATCCCGAAAGGCGAGGCCGCGGAGGGCGAAGATTTATTATGCCGCGCGCAAATTGAATTCGAAGAGGAAATCGGAATCACGCCCGCGTCCGCGGAGTGGATCGCGCTGGGAGCGATCACGCAGAAAGGCGGGAAAGTCGTGCACGGCTGGGCGTTCGCCGCTGATCTACCCGATCGGTTCACTCACCGATCGAATACGTTCGAGTTGGAATGGCCTCCGCGCTCCGGCCGGACACAAACATTCCCTGAGGTCGACCG
>JALYZW010000160.1 GCA_030945725.1 Verrucomicrobiota bacterium
GTGCTTCCCAAGCAGCTCACTGCCATGGGCGCGATTGTGGATGATGGACTGGCTTATCGCACCGTGCCTGAGACGCGCGATGAGACGGGCGCGCGCCGCCGTCTCGAAGAAGAGGGGGCCGATTTGATTACATTTACCAGTTCCTCAACGGTCGAAAATTTTCTCGCGCTCGGCCTGCCGTGGCCGGCCGGGATGCAGGTCGGGAGCATCGGGCCGATCACTTCGAAGACGGCGCGGGACGGCGGCCTGACGGTCGCCTTCGAAGCGCGGCGTCACGACATCCCGGGCCTGGTCGATGCGATCCGCAAGTTTTACGCGACGAAATGAAGACATCTGCTGACATCGCGCTCGATCCGGAGTTTGCCTCGGTGATGCAGCAGCTCAGCGTGGAAGCGCAAGAAGCGCAGTCCGTGGTCGATGGCGAGAACGGGAAGGTCGGCTCACAATTAAACGAACTGCTCGGCGAATTCCGCGCGTTGAATCGCCGGATGGACAAGCTCGAGGCGAAGCTGGCGGAGACGAAGCCGGCCGCCGGGCCGAACGAAGAACTTTCACGCTATTTCGAAAAAATGGACGAGCAGATGTCCGCTTTGCGCGAGACCGATTCGGTCAACCAACGACTTTTCGATTCGCTCCACGACGAGCTGATCAAATATCGCGACAATTTTTTGCACGAATCCCTGCAGAAGCCGTTCATCCGCGATCTCGTGGTCCTGTTCGACGATCTGAGCACGGTCGCGTCGCAGGTTTCGACGGCGGCGGATCAGAAGGGCGGCGTGATCGCGCAGTGGCGGGACAATATCGACAACGGAATTCACGCGCTCGTCGAGATCCTCCACCGGCTCGAGGTGACGGAAATTGAGCCGAAAGAAAAAGTCGACCGCGCCTGTCACAAGGTGGTGAGTTACGAGCCGGCGGATTTCCCGGAGGACGACGGGCGGATTGTGATGCGGCTCAAGCGCGGGTTCATGTGGCGAGATCGCGTCTTGCGCGCGGAAGAAGTGGTCGCGAAGCGGTTCAGCTGACCGCGGCCATCGGAAGGAATCTGAGCGTCCCGAAGAATCGCGGCGCTGAGAGGGCTCGCACGTTTCGGACTCCCAAATCAGCGGCTTCGCGGGCACGAAAACTGCGACTGGAGAAGGCCGGAGTTGAGTAGCTCAATCCCGCGCAGTACCCAAACCATGACTCATCGCAAAGCCGTCGGCATCGATCTCGGGACCACCTTTTCCGCCGTCGCGCACATCGACCAATACGGGAAGCCGCAAATCATTCCAAACGGGGAGAGCGAACGGATCACGCCGTCGGTCATTCTGTTCGAAGACGCGAGCGTGATCGTCGGAACGCTCGCGAAAAACAATTCGGTCGCGGAGGCGGAACGGATCGTGGATTTCGTGAAACGCGAAATGGGGAAGCCGAAGGAACAATTTCATCGCGAATTTAACGGCAAGGTTTACTCCGCGGAAGAACTCTCGGCGTTGATCCTGCGGAAGCTGAAAGCGGATGCGGAGAAGTACCTGAAAGAACCGGTGACCGACGCGGTCATCACGGTGCCGGCGTATTTTAACGACGCGGAACGAACGGCCACCATCACCGCCGGCCAGCTCGCGGGCTTCAACGTTCTGCAAATCATCAACGAACCGACAGCGGCCGCAGTCGCGTATGGCCTGGACAAGTTGAACCAGGACCAGACGGTTTTCGTCTTCGATCTCGGCGGCGGAACGTTCGACGTCACGATCATGCGGATCGAAGGGAACAACATCCAGATGCTGGCCACGAACGGCGATCACCGGCTCGGCGGCAAAGATTGGGACGACGTAATCGTGAATCTGATCGCGGAGGAATTCGACCGCGCGCACGGCGAAAATCCGCTGCTCGATCTGCAGAGTTATCAGGACCTGCAGAGCCGCGCGCTGGCGGCAAAGATACAGCTTTCGAGCCGCCCGCGGACCGCGATCATTCACAGCCACAATGGCAAGAGCGTGAAGGTGGAATTGACGCGCGAAGATTTCGAACAACGCACTCTGCATCTGGTCGAAAAATGCAAAACGATCTGCGAAATGGTGCTCGAGGAAGCGAAGCTCAAATGGAGCGATCTCGACAAAATTCTGCTCGTCGGCGGTATGACGCGGATGCCGATGGTGCGGGACATGATCGCGGCACTTTCGTCCACGCCCGCTGCTGATGACGTGCATCCTGACGAGGCGGTGGCGGTCGGCGCGGCCGTGCAGGCGGTGCTTTCGTTATTGCAAGAAGAAGAGCGGACCGGCGAAGCGGTCGTCCCGGAAAATACCCGGCGGCAATTTGCCGGACGCGAAGGCGGCCTGATGCAGGTGACGGACATCACGTCGCACACTCTCGGCGTGGTGCTCTGGGACGAAGCGCACCTCGAGGAGTACGTCTTTCCGATGATCCGCAAAATGACGGCGATTCCGGCGACGGCGAAGAATTCGTTCGGGACAGCGAGCGCGAATATGCAGCGCGCGGTCGTGCGTGTGGTCGAAGGCGAGAGCACGCTGCCGGGCGAATGCACGCCGCTTGGAATCTGCGATGTCGAGCTGCCGGCCTTCCTGCCGAAAGGATCGCCGGTGGAGCTGACTTACGAGTATAACGCGAATCAGGTTTTGGAGGTTGCCGTTCTCGCTTGCGGGAACGAATCAAAAGTCTCGATCGAACGAAACACCGGCCTGGCGCCGGCCGAGATCGACCGCGCGGCCGCCAGCCTGAAAGAGCTCAGCATCGTCTGAGATGATGCAACCGGAGACGACCTTCCCGTTGCCGCTGCCGGATGACCCACGGAAATGGGACGGGTGGAGCAAGTACAAGTCGACAAATTTGTACGAGCGCCTCTGTCTTGATCCGCAGGAAAATCCGACCAACGAGCTGATCGAGGAGCATTGCCGCGAATTGCTGCGTTGGTGGCAAAAGAAGCTGCCGCTCAAGAATCAGCCGAGCAATCCGATCGCGCAATTGCTCCGTTCCGGCCTCGACGAATCGTCGCATTATCTCACGCAGGCGCGCGTCGGCTTGCTCGATCCCGAGCGTCGCCAACGTCTTGACGGCGAGCTCGCGGCGCAAGCGCACGAGCAATCCGTGGCAGAATTTCACAAGTATCTCACGTTCGCGCTCGCGGACGGGACACTGAGCCCGGAAGCAGAAAAGAGCCTGCAGCGTTTCGGGGCCGAACACGGATTGTCCGAATCGGAGATCGCGACGTACATCGAAGCGGAGTTGCGGGACTGCGGTGCGACGCGCGTGGCGATGGCGCCGGCTCTGCCGCGTCCCCCGGCCGTTCCTCGCCAGCGACGATCGGCTTCCGTGAGTCCGCGTGAAGATTTTCTGCGCATGCTGCGGCTTTCCGGGCTCGACAGCGACGGGATGGCCGATGAAACGCGAGACGCCTTTGTGAACATGGCGGAGAATCTCGGCCTCGAGGTCGACGCGGCGGAGGACATTGTGGACGAATACCTCGCGGAAGCGGACGCGGCACTGAACGGGTTCGCCGCTCCCGAACCGGTGCAAGCGCCGATCGCCGCGCCGGTTCAGACGGTGATAAAGAGCGCCCCGCCCGCGCAGGCGACGGCTCAATCCGTCGTTCCCAGCTACATAAACTCTCTCGGGATGCAGATGATGTTCGTGCCCGGGGGCGAGTTCTCGATGGGGAGTGACGCGCTCGATGCGACTCCGAACGAGAGGCCGGTCACGAAAGTGACGCTGAGCCGATTCTACATGTCACGCTTTCCGGTGACGAACGAGGAGTACGAGAAATTTGATCCCGCGCACGTCCGGAAGCGGGCTCCCGGCGCCGGACCTCGCCATCCCGTGATTCACGTCAGCAGCCTCGACGCGATCAAGTTTTGCCAGTCAATCTCGACGCGCGAACGGAAGAAATATCGACTGCCAACCGAAGCCGAGTGGGAGTTTGCCGCGAAGGGGACGGACGGGCGAAAGTATCCCTGGGGGAACTACGATCGCCGCGGCGATCTCGCGAATTTTGCGGACCGGAACACCGTGTTTGCCTGGAGCGACAGCGAGGTCGATTGCGGCTTCGCGGAGACGTCGCCGGTCGGAGCGTTTCCCTTGGGCGCGAGCCCGTTTGGTCTCGAAGACATGTCGGGCAACGTCTGGGAATGGTGTCTCGATTATCTGGAGTCTTATCGCGGCGCATCGCGCATTAATCCCCGCGGCGCCACCTCCGGATCGAAGCGAGTTTATCGCGGGGGAAGTTGGAAATCGCGTTTCAATAGCCTGCGCACGACAGCGCGTAACGCCAACGCTGCGAACTATTCGTGCAACGATGTCGGATTTCGCGTCGTTTGCGAATGCGAGTAGGTGCTGTCAGCGAGCCATCCGGAAACAGAAACGGCGCTCAAAGAGCGCCGCTGCAGGACCGCCGCGAAGGCCGCTTAAGGGTTAGGACGGATTAAAGCGGAACTTCGTCCGGCCGCGCTTGGCGTTCGCCTTGGCTTTACGGCGAGTTTTCTGCGTCGGCGTTTCAAAGGCCCGCAGCCGGCGCACTTCCTCCAGAATGCCCTCGGCATCCAGCTTGTTTTTCAAGCGCTTGAGCGCGCGATCGACCGGCTCACCTTTGCGAACAATGACTTCTGGCATGGGGATCTCCTGGATGGGCGAAAATATAGGCCGGCTCGACCGGTATGGGCGATCCTACGTGGTCGCCGGCTGGAGGTCAATACTTGTGAATAAGTTTCCTAAGGGGTCGCTGGACCTGCGGCAGTGACCGCTTTTTGCGTCACTTCGCGCCGCAAGCTCGAGGTGCTCCCGCCCCGGGCCCGTGTCCACCATAGAACGATGGGCGAAGCGATAAAGATCGAGGAGTAAGTCCCGACGACAACGCCGATGATGATCGCGAGCGCGAAATCGCGCAGGACCGAGCCGCCGAAGAAGAACAGGCAAAGGATCGGAATCAAGGTCACGGTGCTGGTCAGGATCGTCCGGCTCAACGTTTGGTTGATACTGTCGTTCATGATCTGTTCGATCGAGCCTTTGCGTCCGCTCGCCAGGCCTTCGCGGATTCGGTCGTAAACGACGATTGTATCGTTGATGGAATAACCGGCGATCGTGAGAACCGCGCCCACCATGGTCAGAGTCAACTCGCGTCCGAGCAGTGAGAACACGCCCACCGTGATGATCACATCATGGAGCAAGGCGACGATTGCGCCGACCGCGAACGACAGCTCGAAGCGCAGGGTGACGTAAATTAGAATTCCAAGAATCCCGAGGCCGAGCGCCCACAAGGAATTCCGCGCCAGCTCTCCGCCGACCAGCGCGCCTACGCGCTCCGCTTGTTCCACCTTGAAGCCGGCTTGCGGGAGCGTGGTGGTGATCTGTTTCTCGACCGCCTCGCTCGTGTTGATCCCGCTGCGGATCGTCACGTAATTTTTGCCGGCCTGTTGCGAGGTTTGAATCGGCGCGTCATCGAGGTGGATCGGCTTCAAGGCCTCACGCACGTCATGAACCGAAATGGCTTGCGGCGAGCTCATCGTGAGCAAGTCGCCCCCTTTGAAATCGACGCCGTAATTGCGGTCGCCGCGAATGTAAAACGCCGTGGCGCCCGCGATGATCAGAGCAAGCGAACAAAGGACCGCGATGAAGCCTTTGCCCAGGAAGTTAATGTGCTGCGATGAGATGAGATGCAGCATCGAGACTTTCTTCACGCGATTGGTGTCGACGAACCAGCCGAACAAATTCCGGCCAACGATCAGCGCGGTAAACATGGAGGCCAGGATTCCGAGTGTAAGCGAGATCGCGAATCCCTTCACCGGCCCGCTCGCCTTCCAGAATAGAATCGCGGCGGTGATCAACGTGGTCACGTTCGCGTCGAAGATGGAACTGAACGCCTTATCGTAAGCGGACTGCGTCGCGATTTTCAGCGATTTGCCGAGCGCCAGTTCCTCCCGGAGCCGCTCGTAAATCAGCACGCTCGCGTCAACCGCGATGCCGACCGTGAGGATAATGCCCGCGATCCCGGGCAGGGTGAGAACGAAGTTAAACATCGTCAGCGCGCCCATCAGCAAAATGATGTTGACGAGGAGAGCGAGGTTCGCGATCACGCCGGCGAACCGGTAGTAGATCACGACGCACACCAGCGTGATCGCGAGACCGATCAGACCCGCGATGATGCTGGAGCGGATTGAATCCATGCCGAGCGTGGGCGAAACGCTGCGCTCCTCCTCGACGCTGACCGGCGTCTGCAGCGGATTCTCGAGCACGCTCGAAAGCCCGCGCGCTTCCTGTTCTGTAAACCGGCCCGTGATGACCGCGTCTCCGCCGTAGATCGCATCGCGGATGGTCGGCGCCGATTGGATCGCACCGTCGAGCACGATCGCGAACCGGTGGCCTTTATATTTCTCGGTGATGTTGCCGAATTGCTTCGCGCCTTCCGAGTCGAATTTCATCTGGACGGTCCAGCCTTCGTTGCCGTAATAAGCGGTCGAGCTGGCGACGCGATCGCCGCCGAGGTCGGCTTTCTTCTTCACCAGCAGGCGCTCCGTCTGTGCTGGTTTACCCGGCTCGGAGCGTAGCGTGTAGCTCTCGATCTTATACTCCGGCGGAATCACTTCGGCGCCCTTGTCGATCCCTTGGAGCCGCTCGCCGTTGTCGGGATAAACAAGCCGGAACTCGAGTTTCGCAACGCGGGAAAGCTGCTCGCGCGCCTCCTTGATTTTCTCGGTGCTGAGCCCGGGGATTTGGACCAGGATGCGGTCGTTTCCAACCGGGCTGATCACCGGTTCGCCGCCGCCGAAGTAATCGACCCGCTTGCGAATCACCTCGACCGCCTGTTGCTGCATCGCCGGCGTGATTTGCTTATCCGCCTGGACGAGCCGGATCAGGAACGAGGTCCCGCCCTGAATATCGAGGCCGAGCTGAATCTTCTTCTGCGGCGGATAAATCGTTACGATGCTGAACGCAACCAGCAGCAACATCAGGATGGTGGCGATAAGGCGCTTCCGCGGACCGTGATCGGTGGCGAAATACCACCCGAAAAGGACGAGCAGCGTTAAGCCGATAAAGAAGGTGAAGGCAGGCGTCATGAGAGAAATGCGGAAAGCGGAAGGCGGAATGCCGATTGGGAATCGCACGGCGCGAGAGCAGCGGTCATCCCGAGCGTAGCGGAGCGGAGTCGAGGGACCCCGTGGCATGGCCGATGGCCGGAACCGCGGGATCCGTCGACTTCGCTCGGGACGACGCGACTCATCATCGGCTTGATCACGCCGCCACCTCGCTGCTGGTTTTCACGACGTTTGTCACCGCGGTTTTCTCCATCTCGAGCTTCACGTTATCAGCGACTTTCACGGTTACAGTCGTGTCTTTGACATTCGTGATCATCCCGTGAATGCCCGACGTCGTGACCACCCGGTCGCCTGTCTTGAGCGACGAGACGAGCCGCGCCTGTTCCTTTTGTCGGCGCATTTGCGGCCGGAAGAGCACGAAATACATGATGATGAAGATCAGGATGATCGGGATGAACGAAGCGATCGGATTCGACGCCGCGCCCGCCGGAGCGGCCTGAGCTTGCGCAAGAAAGATAGTGGTAAACATGAGAGAATTCGGAGCTCGCGGGGCCGTAATTGTGGCTACGGCGCGGCCGGAGAAGCGGCTTCTATTGAGCACAGCCGCGCCCAGATTGCAAGGCGTTGGCAGCGTCCGACCAGACTGATCCGCCGCTTGCTACGTCGCATCTGCTCGATCTCGCTGCGAGTATCCCGCCACGAACTCACGTCGAAACGCGTCGAACGTTCCGACGTCGATCGCATCGCGCGCGGAGACGGCGAGCTGCAAATAAAAGTGAAGATTGTGCAGGGTCACCAACCGCAGCCCGAGAATCTCCTCCGCTTTGATCAAATGGCGCAGGTATCCGCGTGAAAATTCGCGGCAGGCTGGACATGTGCAGCCGTCTTCAATCGGGCCGGTCTGCATCGTGAACTCCGCATTCTTTAGATTCAGCGTGCCGGCGGCGGTGAACGCGGTGCCGTTTCGCGCGAGCCGCGTCGGCAACACACAGTCGAACAAGTCCACACCGCGCGCGATCAGCTCCAGTAATTGCGGCGGCGTGCCGAGGCCCATCGCGTAGCGCGGTTTATGCGCGGGCAGAAAAGGCGCGCTGTTTTCTACCGCACGCATCATCTCATCTTCCGGCTCTCCGACGCTCACGCCGCCGATGGCGTAGCCGTCGAACCCGATCTCGACGGTCGCTTCGGCGCTCGCTCGGCGCAGGTCCGCGAACGTGGCGCCTTGCACGATACCGAAGACGATCTGCCCCTTTGCGTGTGGCGCATCTTTGCTTCGGCGCGCCCACCGAATTGTCATCTCCAAACTCCGCGCCGCGTACTCGTGTGCGCAGGGCCACGGCGGGCATTCGTCGAGCACCATCGCAATATCGCTGCCGAGCGCCGCCTGGATTTCCATCGCGATCTCCGGACTGATGAACGTCGGCGTGCCATCGAGATGATTTTGAAACGCAACACCCGCCTCCGTGATCTTGCGGAGCTTCGCGAGCGAGAAGATCTGATAACCGCCGCTGTCGGTCAGAATCGGGCCATCCCAATTCATAAAACGATGCAAACCACCAAAGTGACGCATCACCTCCATCCCCGGCCTAACGAATAGATGATATGTGTTTCCGAGGATGATCTGGGCGTTCATCTCGTGCAGTTCGCGCGGACTGACCGCTTTCACCGAACCTTGCGTGCCGACCGGCATGAAAGCCGGCGTCTCGATCGCGCCGTGCCCGGTGATCAGCCGCCCTCGCCGCGCCTTCGTGCCTTCGTCTGTCCGGAGCAGCTCAAACATGCGACGTTGATGGTGGAACAGTTCGCGATCGTCGCAATCGGAAACAGTTGCAGCTGCGCGCGCAAAATATTCTTGCGACGTTCTGATTCATTCCTATATTGCGCGCTCCCCGCATCAGGTGCGTGAGGAATGTGGACGCGGCCTGAGCGGTTTTTTTGTCGCCCGGATCCTGGGATCGGGCGGCTCTTATTTTTAACGACGATGCCTACTATTAATCAGCTGATCCGGAAGGGACGAAAGAAGGTCTCGGTGAAATCAAAATCACCGGCGCTGAAGAATTGTCCGCAGCGTCGTGGTGTCTGCACGCAGGTGATGACGCGCACTCCGAAGAAGCCGAACTCCGCGTTGCGCAAAGTGGCCAAAGTACGGTTGACGAATGGCCAGGAAATCATAGCCTACATCCCCGGCGAAGGGCACAACCTGCAGGAGCACTCGATCGTGCTCGTGCGTGGAGGTCGCGTGAAGGATTTGCCCGGGGTGCGTTATCACATCGTGCGCGGCACGCTCGACAGCCTTGGGGTTGACGGTCGCCGCC
>JALYZW010000202.1 GCA_030945725.1 Verrucomicrobiota bacterium
GCCGCCTTTCCCGGGCGTCACGCCCGCGACGACGTTCGTCCCGTATTCCATGCATTGTCGCGCGTGAAATCCGCCGGCGCTGCCGGTGATCCCCTGCACCACGAGCCGTGTGTTTTTGTCAATGAGAACAGCCATGGGAAGATATGAATCAGGAAAACAGGAAATCAGGAACGGACCAAAAGACTATCTCGCGGTTCATCCGTCCTTTCGCTTGTGCAACATCAGGCAATTGCCGTCCGGATCGAGCACCATGCTGAACCGGCAGACCGGCGAGTCGGTCGGTTCGAGCTGAATCACCGCTCCGCTCGCCTTCACCCGCTCCGTCATCGCATCGACGTCATCGACTTCAAAGGCTGCCAGCGTTCCGCCGGACGCCGGCAGCCAGCGTTCGCCATAATCAGCGATCATTAACGTGCCCGCGCCCACATCGTATTCGACATTTTTGCTACTGACGTCCCCACTCGGTTTTAACCCGAGGACGTCTTCGTAAAAGGCGCGCGCCCGCGCGAGATCGGTCACCGGCACCCCAACGAAAGCAAATTCCTTGATCATGATTTCTCCTTCGCGGCGGCGACCGCTTTCTGCGCGGCATCGCCAAGATCGTCAGCGGTAATCAGCGCCAGCCCGCTCTCCTTTAGTAACGCCTTGCCTTTGTCGACGTTTGTCCCTTCCAGCCGAACGATCAGCGGGAGGGTCAGCTTCACGGTTTTCGCGGCGTTGATAATGCCTTGCGCGATCACGTCGCACCTCATGATGCCGCCGAAAATGTTGACCAGGATCGCCTTTACGTGCGGATCGGAAACGAGCAATTGAAACGCTTGCGTGACCTGCTCCTCGGTGGCGCCGCCGCCGACATCCAGAAAGTTAGCGGGGCTGCCGCCGCAAGATTTAATGATGTCCATCGTGGCCATCGCCAGACCGGCGCCGTTCACCAGGCACGCGATGTTGCCATCGAGGCCAATGTAGTTGAGCCCATACTTGGAAGCCTCAACTTCGCGCGGATCTTCTTCCGCCACATCGCGCAACGCGGCTAGTTCGGGATGCCGATAAAGCGCGTTGTCGTCGAAATTAAACTTCGCATCCAGAGCGAGCACTTCGCCGCCAGGAGTGACAACCAGCGGATTCACCTCCACCATCGAGCAATCGCAAGCGATGAAGGTCCGGTAGAGTCCGTCGAACAACTTCGACGCCGCCTTCATTTGCGCGGACTCGAACCCGAGTTCCTTCGCCAGCTTACGCGTTTGAAAAGGCTGCAGGCCCGCCAGCGGATCGATCTTCTCGCGGATAATTTTCTCCGGAGTTTTTTCCGCGACCGCCTCAATCTCCACGCCCCCTTCGGTGCTCGCGACGATGATCGGAGCGGCGGTCTCGCGATCGAGGAGCACCGCAAAATAAATCTCGCGCGCGATCTCCGCCGATTCCGCGATGAGCACCTTATTGACCACGCGGCCGGCCGGCCCCGTTTGATGGGTCACCAGCGTTTGGCCCAACATTTTCGATGCGACCTCACGAGCTTCCTGCGGCGACTTGCAGAGGTGCACACCACCTTTGAAACCGTTCGCGAAGGTACCTTTTCCGCGCCCGCCGGCGTGGATCTGCGCCTTGACCACGAGATTGTCCGTGCCGAGTTCGCGCGCGGCCTGCTCGGCTTCTTCTGGCGTTGACGCAGCCTTGCCGCGCGGCGTGGCGACGTTGAATTTCTGGAGCAATTCTTTCGCCTGATACTCGTGAATATTCATCGCAGCGCCGCGAAGCATTAAGCGCGGGAGGCCGCCGCAATCAATTCATTTTCTCCAACGCGGGGTGATCCGCGTGGGATGGCCGCTCTCACGCTCGCGCGTCGGGCCGAACGCCGCGATGTTTGGCTTATGATGGAATTGTCAGACCGTGGCGCGGCCTCACCCGCTCGTTCGCGGCCGCTTCGCGTCATTGTGGCTCTTCTAGCGGTCCTGGTGCTGTGCTACGTGGCCTCACCTTATTATTCCGCGTGGCGATTTCTCGCTGCGCTGAAAACCGGCGATACAAAGGCGCTTTCGGCGCGCGTCGATTTCGGCCAAGTGCGGGCGGCGATGAAGGAACAATTGCGCGCACATTTTTTCCCGGACCAGGCGGCGCCAAAGAAGCTAAAACGGAACCGGCTCGACGCGATCATCTCCAGCTTCGGCCCGAGCCTGGTCGATCAGTTGGTCGATGCGTTTCTAACGCCTGATGGGCTGGCGGCGTTGATCGTCCATCCACAGATCGTATCCGCGACCTCGCAACCGTCTGCCCCCTCGGTCGGCCACGGTGCGTCATCGGCGAGGCCAGAGGTCGGCTGGTCCAACGTCCGTTACGCGTTCTTTACCGGCTCGACCGAATTTATGCTCGATCTAAACGGCACGCGGCTGCATTTCCATTTCGCTGGGTTCGGCTGGCGATTGCATCAGGTCGACCTGCCGCTTGCACCGAGTTAGCCGGTCCGCAATCGCTTCGGCGAGCTTGCAAACCGATGCGCCCAAGGAAAATTCGACCGCATGCCGACGGGACTCGCCGAACTCGACTCAAAATTGGCGACTGCTCACGACGCCGGCCGTCTCTTGGCCTCATCTCATGAAAACATTGTCGCGCTCCTGCAGGCCTCCCCGCCGCCGCTCTACGCCGCCGCGATTCTTGAACTGGCTCGGGGCGGCGCATGGGATGAATTAAACGATCGTTTTTACAAGCGTCTCGCCTTCGGAACCGGCGGACTCCGCGGACGGACGATCGGCAAAATCATCACTTCGGCGGAGCGCGGCAACGCGACCGAAACACAGCCGCCGCAGTTCCCGTGCGTGGGAACGAACGCGATGAACTTCGGGAACATCAGCCGCGCAACGCAGGGCCTCGTCGCGTATCTGCGCGAGTCGTTCGCAGGCGAGGGACTTCCGGGAAAACCGAAAATCGCGATCGCGCACGACACGCGTTATTTCTCGAAAGCGTTCGCGGATCTCGCAGCGAAAGTCGCGGCGGAGAACGGCTGCGATGCGTTCCTCTTCGACGGGCCGCGCTCGACTCCGGAGCTGTCGTTCGCGGTGCGGCAACTCGGCGCGACGGCGGGCATCGTCATCACCGCGAGCCACAATCCGTCGCACGACAACGGCTACAAAGTTTACTTTAACGACGGCGCGCAAGTGATCGATCCGCACGCCACCGCGATCATCAAACGGGTGAACGCGATCGAAAGCGAAGGCTACCCAGCGCTGCCGGACGAGCAGCGCGGAACCGTGACCACCGGCGGCCAAGAAATTGACGACGCGTATCTCGCCCGCCTCGAAACGCTGATCCTGCAACCGGACCTCATCCGCGCGCAAAAATCGCTCCGCATCGTCTTCACGCCGATCCACGGGACCGGTGGCGTCATCATCAAACCGTTGTTCGAGCGGTTCGGGTTCACCTTCGAGACAGTGCCCGAACAAGATCGATTCGATGGCGCGTTTCCAACCGTCAAATCTCCGAACCCGGAAAACGCGGAGGCATTAAAACTCGCGATCGCGCTGGCTCAGAAGACGGGCGCGGATCTGGTCGTGGCGACCGATCCGGACTGCGACCGGGTGGGAGTTGCGGTGCGCACGGCAGCCGGCGAAATGAAACTGCTGACGGGAAACCAAATCGGATCGTTGATCGCTTTTTACCGCGCCCAAACTTTGTTTGACCTCGGAATTTTGAACGAACGAAACGCCGCGCGTGGCGTCATCATCAAGACGTTCGTCACGACCGATCTGCAGAAAGCAATCGCCGAACGCTTTGGGTTGCGCTGCGTCGAGACGCTGACCGGCTTCAAGTACATCGGCGCTAAACTCGGCAAATACGAGAACGCCTTACCGGCTGAAACGCGGCGCGATTATCGCACCCTGGACGAAGCAGAGACGCGACGATTACGGCTTGAGCATTCGTCGTTCTACGTCTTCGGCGGTGAGGAAAGTTACGGGTACAGCGGCGCCGATTTTGTGCGCGATAAAGACGGGAATGGCGCCGCCCTCATGTTTTGCGAAGTGGCGGCGTCGGCGAAAGCACGCGGGCTGACGATCGACGCTTTGCTCGATGAAATTTACGCGACGTTTGGTTACTTCGAGGAAAAGAACGGCGCGATGACGTACGAAGGCGCGGAAGGCGCGGAGACGACCAAACGGCTGCTCGCATCGTACGTGGACCTGCCGCCGGCAGAGATGCTGGGATCGCCGGTGACAGGCGCGCGCAATTTCGAGACCGACGACATCCGCGACGTCGAGGGCGACCCGATTCCGAAAGAGAAGATGCTGATGTTCGAGCTCGCCGATCGGACGCGGATCGCAGTGCGCGGATCGGGCACGGAGCCAAAGATCAAATATTACCTGTTCGCGACGCGGGCGCCGGTCGCGCCGAAGTGGAGCAGCGCTGACCTCGCGCAGATCAAATCCGAAGTGGGCGCGCGACTCGATGCGCTCTGGAATTGGCTGCAAGCAGATGCCGCGAAGCGGGTCGCTCGATAAGCGACTCGACTTTCCCGGTAGGCTGGCGAGAGTTTCGCATGGGCCGCGAAATCAAGCTGAACGGCGGGGAAATCACCCTCTTGAAAACGATCGGCCTGACCGGCACCCAGGTCTCCGGCAAGCAGGTCGTCGAGCGCGTGCAGGAAATGGAAACCGCGGAATTTCTCGACACGCTCGATGGCCTGATCGCGATGGGTTACGTGCTCGCGAACAAGGTCAACGTGCGACTGATAGAGGACGTCGAGCGCTCCATTCTCCGAGTAAATCCGGCCTACACCCGTGATTTGCGCGATGCGATCAGCCCGAGTAAACGGCGCGATCAAGACCGCACCGGTCGCGATCGCCGCCGCTAAAAACAGGTGAGCGTCTGGTCGAAGACGCTGCGGCTTTGGCCGTGGCTGGCGGCGGTTTGCACGGGGTTACTGTGCGGCGGCTGTTTCGCTCCCTTCAATCAGTGGTGGCTTTGCTGGATCGCACTCACGCCGCTCCTTTCGGCTGTCTGGTTTTCCGGCCAAAACTCACGGCGCCGCGGGCTCCGCGACTTCCTCCTCGGCTACGTCTCCGGCGTCATTTTTTTCTGGACCGTTTTTTTCTGGCTGCGGACGGTGACGGTTCCCGGATGGTTCATGGTCGGACTTTATCTCGGGCTCTATTTCGGCTTCTGGAGTTGGATCGCCGGGCGGCTTCGTCCCACCATCTCCGCGACCGCGCCGACGACGCCGGGGGGCGGACCTAACGAGTCGTTCCTGTCCCGCTCGCCGTGGCTGCGTTCCTCGCACAATCTCCTTCTCGCCTTTGTCCTCGCCTGCGCCTGGGTGACCCAGGAGGCCCTGCGCAGCGTCATTTTCTCGGGGTGGGGCTGGAACACCCTCGGATCCGCGCTCCATGGACAATGGGCGCTCATTCAAATCACCGAGCTCACCGGCGTGCCCGGACTCTCGTTCCTGACCGCCTTCGCGAATGTGATCGCGATCGCCACCGTCCGCCGTTTCATCCTCGAAGCGCAGGTGCACAAAATGCGGGCGCACTTCGATCTCACGCTGACGATGAGCGCGATCGTCGGCGTGATGGCTTACGGCATCCACGCGCTCCAAGTCCACCGACCGTCGAAGCCGCTGCGGGTCGCACTTGTGCAGGCGAACATCCCGCGCGAGCACAAGTTCAGTCCGGAATTCGCGCACACGATTTTCGAGCAATTCCAGCGACTTAGCAGCCCGGCGGTGGAGTCCACCCCGCGCCCGGACATCGTGATCTGGCCGGAAAGCTCGATGCCGGGGCCGGTCCTGGGCGATCAGGCGAGCTACGATTTCGTGATGAATTTTTCGTCCAACGCGAAGACCGATCTGTTACTCGGCACGATCGATTTCGACGACACCGGCGCGGTTTATAATGCGGCCATCCTCGTTTCCGAAGGCGGCAAGCGCACACAATTGTATCGCAAAATGCATCTCGTCCCGTTCGGCGAGTACATTCCCGGCCGGCACTTCGTTCCATTGCTCGCACAAATTGTCGGCAATCAGGTCCCGGATGATTTTGCGTTTGGAAAAGAGCACACCGTTTTCAGCCTAACGAACGGCGGAACGAAGATCGCGCCGCTGATTTGCTTCGAAGACACGATCGGCGAGCTGACTCGACAATTCGTCCGGCGCGGCGCGGTGCTGCTCGCGAACGTCACGAACGACGGGTGGTTCCTGCGCTCCGCCGGCTCGCAGCAGCACATTGCCAACGCGGTCTTCCGCTGTGTCGAGACGCGCCGGCCGATGGTCTGCGCGGCGAACACCGGCGTGACCTGTTTCATCAACGAGTTCGGCCGGATCACAAACGTGCTGCTCGACGACCACGGCAGTCAATTCACCGAAGGCGTGCTGACCGGCGAGGCCAACGTGCCGATCGATCCCGAGATGACGTTCTACGTGCAGCATGGCGAAGTTTTCGCGCAAGGCTGCATGGCGGCGACTGCGCTGACGTTCCTCTATCTGATTTTCCGATGGAGCCGCAGGCGATCCGTCCGCCGAGGCGGGAATGCGAATCGCGTCCCAGGCGCGGCTACATTGTAGGGCGGCGATTCCTCGTTTGCCTCGCCCGCTCCGGCAAGCAGGAATGCTCGCCCTACAAATCGGCGGCGCGAATTTTATCGCCCGGGACGACGCAGTTCGTTAGTTCTCTCGACGAAGATGGATGCCGAATTTCCTATCCACGTCCGCGGCCTGAAGAAGTCTTACGACGGATTTGAGGCAGTGAAGGGCATCGATTTCGAGGTGCGTGCGGGTGAGGTTTTCGGGCTGCTCGGGCCGAACGGCGCGGGCAAAACCACGACGGTGGAAATTCTGGAAGGTCTCCGTCCGCGGACGGGCGGAGAAGTGCGGGTGCTCGACCTCGATCCCGACCGACAAAAGCTGCAATTGAAGGATCGGATCGGAGTTTGTCTGCAGGCGACGAATCTGCCGGACAAAATGCGGATCAGCGAAGCGATGGAACTTTTCGGTTCGTTCTATTCGCGCACGGTTGACGGCGATGCGCTGCTGAAGCGGCTCCAGCTTTGGGAAAAAAAAGACGCCGCCTACGCGACCCTTTCGGGCGGGCAGAAACAGCGGCTCGCGATCGCGCTGGCGCTGATCAATGAGCCGCAACTGTTGTTTCTTGATGAGCCGACGACTGGTCTCGATCCGCAGGTGCGCCTCGAGATTCGCGAGCTGATCAGGGAACTGAGGGACGAGAAGCGGACGATCCTCATGACCACGCACTACATCGAGGAGGCAGAACTCTTGTGCGATCGCGTTGCGATTATCGACGCCGGGCACATCATCGCGATCGGCTCGCCGCGTGAATTGCAGGAGAAAAGCGCGGAACAATCCGGGATCGAAATTACCCTGACGCAGCCATTGCGTGATCGGGCCTTACCAGATTTTCCCGACGCTTTTCAAACGACGATCAGCGCCGATGCGACCCATGTCACGATGCGCTCCGGTCGGCCGGCGCGGACGCTGGTTGAGCTCATCAAATGGATCGACGCGCAAGGCTACGAGCTGGCTGATGTGCAGCTTCGACGTCCTACACTGGAAGACGTGTTCATCGAGATGACCGGCAAAAAACTGCGCGACTAAAATGAAAGGCTTTCTCGCTCTTTTAAAAATCGACCTGAAACTCGCGTCGCGAAATCGCGCCGTGTTTTTCTTCAACATGGTGTTTCCGTTGGTCTTTTTTTTCATGTTCGCGCAGATGATGGACGCGAAGCAGGGCACCATCATTCTGAGCGTGGTCACGATGGTGTTGGTGATCGGGATCATTGGCAACGGGCTGTTCGGAGCGGGCATGCGAGCGGTCCAGGAGCGCGAGGAAAATATTCTACGGCGCTACAAAG
>JALYZW010000216.1 GCA_030945725.1 Verrucomicrobiota bacterium
GCTGCCGCGAGCAAAGCGAAAAGGATGGAGATAAGCCTGAGCCGCATGATTCTAGAAATTATAGCAGCCTCCGTACCTGCGCACCGGATTCCTCCGTAATGTTCCCTCACTCCGCACTTGGTGAACCGATCGAGCCGCGCTACGCCTGACCTGAATGTCCGGCCGCGCGCCCATCCCTTTCTACCTCGTCCCGTTACTCCTCTGGACGTGGTTGTTTGATCAACTCCACGACGAATGGGCCCTGAACGACCGCTACAATTTCGGCTGGGCTGTCCCGGCGTTGGCCTTGTTGCTCTTCTACCGGCGCTGGCAGGAACGGCCCGCCGTCTCGAGTGAACTCCCGAGGCAGCGGACGCGGGGCGCGCGATGGATTCTGCTCAGCCTGTTGCTGCCGCTTCGGCTCATCGGCGAAGCGAATCCGGATTGGCGCGCGTTCAGCTGGGCGCTGGCGCTGACGGTCGCGGTGTTCTCGATCGTCGAGATGGGTGAGCTCGGCGGCGCGGCTTGGTCCCGCCATTTCGCGCCGCCAATTCTTTTCACGCTCGTGGCGGTTCCGTGGCCGGTGCAATTTGAAAACGCGGTGGTCCACGGACTCACGCGCGCTGTCGCCGCGATTGCGGTGGAAGCGGCCGGATGGCTCGATATTGGTGCCTACCAGCTCGGGAACGTCATTCAACTCGCGAATGGATTTGTCGGCGTCGATGAAGCCTGCAGCGGGGTGAAGACCTTGCAGGCGGCGATTATGATTTCGGTCTTCCTCGGGGAACTGCTCGCCTTGACCGTCGCGCGGCGCGGCATCCTGCTCGCGGCCGGCTGCGTTTGGGTGTTCGCCTGCAACATCCTTCGCGCGACAACGCTGGTGGTGATTGCTGCACGCCACGGCATCCCCGCACTGGAACGGTGGCACGACGCCGTGGGCACCGTCGTTCTCGTCGCCGGTCTCGCGGGGATGGGAGCCGCTGCCTGGGGGCTGAATCGAAATCATCGACCGGAACCCGCGATCTGCGCCGCTTCAAGCCGGCAACCGCGCAAGCCCCCTTTCGCTCAGTCGGCCGCGGCCGTGCTATGGCTGCTGGTGGTGTTTGCCGCCACGGAAATTTGGTATCGCGCCCATGAGCGCAATCTCGCCGCAATCCCCGCGTGGACCATTGGCGTGCCCGAAAGCTTCGGCGCCCGCATGCTGCCAATTCCCAAAGCGACGGCGGAAATTCTGCGTTACAACAGCGCGACTAACGAGGTCTGGCGCGAAGCGGACCAAACGAAATGGTGGGCGTTTTTCGCGCGTTGGAAACCGAAACGAACGGCTTTGGAATTGGTCCGCAGTCATTCGCCGGAAATTTGTCTGCCCGCGATCGGTCGCACTTACGTCGGGCCGCAGCCCAGCTTCCGCGTGGATAGAGGTGATTTGCATCTGCGGTTTGCGACCTCGGAATTTCTTCAGCAAGGTCAGCCGCTCTTCGTTTTTGTTTGTATCCAGGCCGACAAAAGCGGTGGCGGCGAGGACGTGGCGCGAGCGGAACTCAATCTGCGCGGTCGCCTTCGCGCAGTCTGGCGTGGCGAACGCAATCTGGGCCAACGTTTGCTCGAGCTGGCGGTGAGCGGCGTTCCCGATTATCCCTCGGCTCGCGCGGCTGCGGTGCGGACCGTGGCCGAAATCGTGCAGCCCAGCGCTAGTGACTGAATACCGGAACTTCCGGCGGCAATGATGGAACGGCGGCCGCGGTCGACAGATTGAGCGCAAAATTTTCCGGCGCTGCTTCCAGATTTAGCAGGGCGAGCGGGACATCTCCGAATGCTTTGATTTCGGCCACCTCGAACGGCGTCTCCCGGCCCGTCTGCTCCGGCGTCCAACGCAGCGCGACGTAACGGGCACCGTCCGCATCGAAGTTCACCGCGCCTTTGCCATCGCGTGTCCGCTCGACCATCGACGCGGCGAGTTTTGCGCCACTCAGGTCGGCGGGATCCGCCTTTAGTTCATCAAGCAGATACACCTCGAGTCGGCCCGTTTCCATTTTGAATAATGTGCTCACGCGATGGAGGCGCTCACGCCGGGCCAGCTCGATGATCGCGGTCGGGTGCAGATCCGTCGGCGCGAAGCGGAACGAGGTCGCGATATCGTCATCGATCATGCGAGTCGCGGCGATCGGCGTGCCGGAGCTGACATAAACGACGCGCGCTTTCGCGTAGACATTCGCGAAGTTGAAATTCACCGCGTCGGCGACGTTATCGGTGTTGTCCGTTTCGCGCAGAAAACCAAACTCGCTGCCGCCGTCTCGGGCGCCGCGTAAAACCTGCGCATTGCGCTCGCCAAAGGCGCGCAGCGATTCGCCACCGTAAAGACCGAGGGACGCGATCCGGCCGGCCTTTTCCGCGCGAAAGGAAAGCTTCACGTAACGCGCTTCCACGCCGACCATCGAGAGATCGAAAAGCCGCTTTTGCGTGAACGCGACGCTGCCGCTCACCGGCTTCCATTTCGAGCTCGTCGCCGGTAATTGATAGTCGGAGACTGCGACGGTCAGATCGCCTGCGGCCGCCGCATTTTCGTTCACAAAGGTAAAGCGATCGACGAGCGAGGTCCGCGGAAAGCTGATAATGAATGTTGTCTCACCTTCGCCGAGCGCGTAGCTCAGCGTTGGATCGTCGGTGATCAGGAGCGATGGATTCACCGCCGCGCCCCCGTCGTCTTTCATGGACGCTGGCCGGCCGGCGGCGGTGACCAGTTCGATCTTCGCGCCGCAATTCAGCCGCGCGATATTTTTGGCGGTATTGGCGACTTCCTGGGCGCAAACTGCGGAGCCAGTGACCAAGAGTGCCGCGAGCGAGAAGCGGATGCTCCCGCTCCAGCGGCGTCCTGCCAAGCGCGTCAGATGATAGCCGAACGGTTTCATTTTCTCGCGGCTCATACAGCTTAGAATGCGCCAGCTCCGTCGCTTTTTTGCGTCGCAGCGCCTGCGCCGAATTGTTACGGATTTGCGGTATGAGAATAATCGCAGGCAGATGACTGGGTCTTCGCACGAGGCATCACGAGTAGCGGCCGGCCGCGATTTCGCTTGCTGCGGCTATTTTGCGTGGTTAAAACAGACGGACAAATACGTCCCAACTTGCGAATGAAAACTGACTCCCGCATTCCCAGGATGCCGGGCTTTATCCTGCTCTTCTAAACGACGAAGTTTTCTCCTCCCCAATTTTTGGTATCACATCTGCTAACCCTTGACCTCGGATTGACAATTATGACCGCTAAATCATCTCCTCGCTCTGCGCGGCACACTCTTCGGACGCTCTGCGTCGGCTCGATCCTTTCCCTGGTTTGTGTCGCCACGGTCGCTCGCGCCCAGGACGCCGTCCGCCCGTCTCTCGCGGGCGAAGCGGCCTCGGAAGCGCGTCGTCAATCGATCGACCGGATTCCCTACAACCTGATGCTCGGCCCGGTGAAGTTCCGTTTCAGCGCGACAGCCGGTTTCGAATACAACGACAACATCAATCTCGCCTCCGACGAGACAGCCACGTTTCAGACGGCCAACGGTCCGTTCACAATCCGTTCCGAGTCACAGAGCGATTTCATTTTCCGGCCCCAGATCAATGTCGACGCGCTCTGGCCCGTCACGCAGCTCAACACGCTGCGCTTCGACCTCGGCATGAGCTACGCGTTCTACCTGGACCATTCGAATTACAATACCAACGGCGTCCTCATCGCTCCGGGATCGCAGCTCGCCTTCGACGTTTTCGTGGGCGATTTCCGCATTAACTTCCACGATCGCTTCTCGCTCGAACAGGATCCGGTCGCGGAAATCGCGCTCAGCAACGTGGCTGATTATGGCCGTTTTCAGAACACGGCAGGTGTTTCCGCTCTGTGGGATCTAAACCGCGCCGTCGTGACGCTCGGTTACGATCACTACACGTTTATTTCGACGACGGACGCCTTCAGCTACCTCGACCGCAACGCCGAAGAACTTTCCGCCACGATCAACTTCACCCTCACGAATACGACCGGCATAGGTCTCGAGACGGCCTACGTGCATAGCTACTACGACGAAAATATCCTGAACAACTCCGATACCTACAGCGTCGGCGCTTTCATGGAGACGCAGATCACGAACTACCTGAAGTTGCGGATTGCGGGTGGTTACCAGGCCATCGCTTTTGATAACACCGGGCAGGTCAACGATCCGAATGATGCAAACGACTTCTACGCCAACGCGCTCCTTTCCCATCGGGTCAACGCCCAGATCACACAGACCCTGTCCGCCGGTCACGAGACGCAGCTAGGAGTGAACTCAAACTACGTTCGCCTGAACTACGTGCGCCATACCGCGACCTGGAACATTCTTCTCCATACCCTTCTTTCCACCGAGCTCTTCTATGAGGACGCCGATGACTCGGGCGGCTTCGGCCGGTTCAGCGGGGTAGGTGGCAACGTGCTGACCAACCCATTCGTCGCGGAACACATCCATCGTTACGGCGGCGCCCTGACTGTCGGTTACCAACTCACCAAACATGTGACGCTTGGATTGCGTTACCAATACACCAAGAAAGATTCGGATCAGCCGCTGCGCGATTATGAGCAAAATCGCGTGTCGCTGGATGGCACCTATAGCTTCTAATCAGGAGAGCGTTGAAATCGTATGAAAATCTGGGCTTCTACCATCGTCCTCGCTGCGTCGTTCGCGGCGCTTTCGCCGATCACGGCGCAGGACAACAGCAGCCCTTCATCGATGCCTCCGCCGATCCCACCGCGCGCAGTTCTGCCGGATGCGCCCACCACGAGCATCGTGATGCGGACGAACTCGATGTCGTCACTCGACGACAAGAAGCGTCTCGGACCTAACGACGCGGTCAGCTTCCGCGTGGTCGAAGACCGGGACAACGATTCGCAGCACCTTCGGATCAACGACACGGGTGAACTGGAAGTGCCGTACGCCGGATTGATCCCGGCCGCCGGTAAGACCTGTCGCGAGCTTGCCTACAGTGTGAAGGGAGCCTTGGAACGTGAGTATTACTATCACGCTACCGTGATCATCGCGGTCGACCGCGTTAGCGATAAGTCACGCGGCAAAATCTATGTGTATGGTTCGGTCAAAGGGCAAGGGCCGCAGGAGATTCCGCCCGACGAAGCCTATACCGTGAGCAAGGCGGTTATCCGCGCCGGGGGCTTCGGCGATTTCGCGAACAAGCGCAAAGTGAAACTGACGCGCAAAGGTGGCAAAGACATGGTGGTCGACCTGAAGCGTGTCATCGAAGAGGGCCACACGGAAGAAGACGTGGTGCTGCAACCCGATGACCAGATCTATGTCCCGCAGCGTTTGATCAACATGTAATTATGCAAGCTGCACCAGCTACCGAACGTCCCTCGTCTCCTCCCTGGAGTACCGCGCTCATCACGCGCCTCTATCGCTACAAAGCGCTGCTCCTGCGGCGCTGGTGGATTCCTGTCCTCACCATCTGTCTCGGGTTGTTCGTCCAGGCCTGGTTGATCTATCAAACGCCGCCGTCGTTCCTTTCCTCGAGCAAGATGATGTTGGCCGGGAAGGTCAACATCGCGCAAAGCGCCGTCTACAGCGAAGACACCGTCAATTTCTACGGCACCCAGATCCAGCTCATGCAGAGCGACGAAGTGAAGCGCAGCGCGGAAGCGCTCGTCCGCTCGACCCATCCGGAAATGCAGCCGGTCAAGGTTGAGGTCCTGGTGACGCAGAGGCCGCGTACCTCGATCTTCGATTTGCAGGCCATCGGGACCACTCCGGAATACACGCAGGCCTATCTGAACGCGCTGATGCAGAAGTATCTCGATTTCAAGAAAGGGATGCGGGAGGACCAGGGCCACAACGTAACTACGGCGATCACCGAGCAGCTCATCCAAGTCGAAAAGGAGTTGCGCAACGGCGAAGACGAAATGCTGGAGTTCCAGAAACAGAATGACATTGGAGTTATTCAGGAAGGTGGAAACAGTGCAGCTGCCTACCTGGTTAAACTCAATCAGGACTATGCCCGCCTGAAGACTGAGTATCAGCTTCTCGAACAACTGGACCTGGACCAGAATCTCGACCGCAGCCAGAAGGGAAAGCCGGACGGCGCACCAGTTCCAGTGCCGGCGGGCTCTCCAGGCGCTGCGCCCGTCGATAATAATGGCGTCGAAGGAATGCCATTTTCGGACGTAGGGCCGGAAGGCGAATACTTAAAAGCGAAACAGCAGGTGCAATTGCTCAAGTCGGAGCGCGACATGTTGTCAAAGGACCTGCGTCCGCGCCATCCGAAAATCATCAAGCTAAATGACGAGATCACGAAGCAGGAAAGCTTGATCAAGCTCTTCCGTGCGGATGCCGTGGAGAAGCTCGAAACGCGCCGGAAGTCCATCGGCAAGCAGATGGAAAACCTCCAGACGAACATCAAGGAATGGGAGACCAAAGCGCTCGATCTGAGCGGTCGCCTCGCGCAATTCAACCGCCTCAAAGGCAAAGTAGATCGCCAGAAGCTGCTCTACGACAGGCTGACCAACAACCTGAAGGACGTGAACGTGTCACAGAGCGTGGAAAGCGGCGACCAGGTGGCGATCATGGAAATGGCGGGCCCGCCCGTGTCCGTGCGCCCGGGATTGATCAAGAGCCTGCTTATCGGCCTCGGTTGTGGAGCATTGGCTGGGATCGCGATCCTCCTCC
>JALYZW010000240.1 GCA_030945725.1 Verrucomicrobiota bacterium
ACGTCGGACCGTCGCCCGCGCCGTTTGGAAACGCGTCGGAGAGGGTGTACTTCTCGACCACGTGGCCTCGCGCGCGCCACTGCGCGGCCAGCTCGATCCATACTTGCGGCGCGCCGAGCCGCGGGTCCCACGGGAAGCTGACCACCACGAGAATGCGGAGCGGCTCGTTCATCGGCTCGACCGCGAGTTTGCCAGCGTCGTCCAAAATTTATGTCGAACCGGCCGAACGTAATGACGCAAGACGGTCTCGCGGCGCACATGTCGATCCGCATAGATAAACTGATCGTCGAGTTGCAGAATGTATTTCGCGGGATCCAGCGGGAGGGCGCCGCACGCATGCATCGTCAGGTGGGTCATGGTCTGATTCGTAAAGAAATCGGGCGCGCCTTCGAGCGCATCAAATCGCGCCACGCTTTCCGACCAATCGAGCGGGCCACCCAGGAATAACACGCCGGTATTGATCGGCGACTCTTTCTCCGATGGATCGCGAAACAAACGCTCGTCGGCCGAGAGCCGGCAATCCCCGAGGTAGCGCGCGGGGACGCCGAGCGTCGGCTGCATCCGCGCAAGCTCGGTTGCACCCAGAAAGAAAAGGACGTCGGAATCGATGTAGAGCGCGGGAGTTCCTCGCGGAAGCGACATGATTAACGCGAGTTGTTTTCCGGTGGCGTGTTCGCTCAGAAATGCGCGCGCCGCCGGCGACAGATCGGGCGGGAAATCGCTGCGCGCCGATTCCACTTTTACGACGGGATCGATCGCCTCGAGCAGCGCAATGCTTCGCTCGGAGTGCGTGCCGTCCGACGTCACCATGAATCGAAGAGGGCGGCCGGCAAAACGAAGGAACGACCGAATGCAAGCCACCTGCTCCGGCAGGTCGCTCTCACTCGAGTAAGAGAAGATTTCGAACGGAACAGCGTTCGGCGAAATGATCGATCGTCGGACGATAGCTGGCAGGGCCCTGCGATAAATTGCGCGGATGGCTGCTCCGTGAGCACGCGCGAAGTGATAACCGTAGTTCGGCATCGTTCAGGTCGTCTGCGCCCGCAGAGTGCGAAAGCCGCGAAAGCTCAAGGCCAGATTGAGCAGCAGATTCGGGAGCGCGGAGATCAGGTTGAACATCAGGACACCGCGGACGCTCGAAAAATCCGTGTACGGGATCAGCGCGAGCTGCGTGGCGACGGTCGTCGGAATGTAAAGCCAGGAGCCGGCGATCCAGGCTTTTGATGCATTCAAGGTCCAGAATGTTCCGGTTAGGGAGCCGATCACCGCTCCGGCCACCATGAGGACGAGCTCACGCTGGAGGTGTGAGTATTTTCCGCCGAGAACGAACAGAAACTCGTTCGGGAAAAGTGCCGCGGCCCCGATGACCGCGAGACTGAAAACCGAAACGCCTCCGACGATGGCCGCGTATTGCAAACGGAGGCGGCGAAGATCGTGGCAGCGCGCAAACGCTGGCGCGAACACGTTCGTGAGCAGATGAGTCAGGACTGCGAAGATCATCGCGAGCCGACCGAGCGCGCCGACTTCCGCGACCGCGCTGACGCGGTGTCCGAAAAAGCTGATCAGGAACACCGTGATCTGGCCCTGGAAACAGTAGAAGACCGCGTTCGCCGCGAGGCTGCGAATGTGACCTCGCATAGCCTGGCGATCGTCCGCGTTTTCGGGCGCGTTCAGGTCGATGACGCGTCGGACATAATGCCGCAGCATCCAGTATTGGAGAAGCAACATCGCGGAGCCAAGCGCGACCGCGATGCCCGCGTTCAGGAAGATGAACACGACGACCACCAGCGCGATCAACCGCGCCGCTGCGCCGGTCAAATCGATGCTTTGGATTTTGCCGATATCCGAGCGCAACCGCGGCACCACACCGAGCACTCCCATCGAGAGCTGGACCAGCAAGCCGCCGATGATGAGCGCGATCAGCGCCACCGTGTAACCGACCGACGCGCCGTTCTTGACCAGCATCAAGTAGAGGACCGGCGTCACTCCCGCGATCGCGAGCGCGCCCAGTTTCCGCCGCATGCCGAGCGCCGTGTTTACGAGCTGACCGAATCGATGTGGATCCTGCCAGACGCGGCCGCCGATGGAGACTAGGCCAACGCTAATCCCGATATCGGCGAGAATGTTAATCGTCCCCTGCATCGTGTTCGCGATTGTGAAGTAGGCATACTCGCGTTGGTCGAGATGCCGCACGATTAGGATACCGCTCAGGAAACTGATGAACTGAACCGCGGCCTGCACCCCCGCAAAGCCGCCCACCACGCGGGCGCGATCCCAAACCCGGCGGACGAGCGGCATCGCTGCTTCGTCCAGGAGCGGTAGCGAGATAGGACCAAAG
>JALYZW010000279.1 GCA_030945725.1 Verrucomicrobiota bacterium
CGCCCGCAATCGCTTTGATGTTGCTCGCACGCCATGAGTCTCGCGCTGCACGATTACGATTATCTTCTGCCGCGCGAACTGATTGCGGAGCGGCCGCTCGCACGCCGCGACGCGTCGCGCATGATGGTGTTGCATCGGGACGACGGTCGGATCGAGCATGGGCGCTTCTCCAAGCTGCCAACTTTCATCGCACCGGGCGTTCTGCTCGTGCTGAACGACACGCGGGTGGTGCCTGCGCGGCGCTTCTCGGATGACGGCAGGATTGAATTCCTTTTCCTCGAACAACTTGGCGCGACGCGCTGGCGGTGCATGCTGCGGCCCGGACGGAAGATGCGAACGGGCGCGCGGACGCAGATTGCCGGCGTGGAGGTGCGCGTGGACGAGATTTGCGAAAATGGCGACCGAATCATCGCGCTCGATTCGGCGTTGAACTTGTTCGAAGGCGGAATGCTTCCGCTGCCGCCTTATATGGAGCGGCAAAGTGATGAGGCAGATGCGGAACGTTATCAGACCGTGTTCGGCCGAGTCCCGGGTGCGCTGGCGGCGCCGACCGCTGGATTGCATTTCACGCCGGAGTTACTCGCGAACCTCGCCCACGTTTTCATCACGCTGCATGTCGGCGCGGGAACGTTCCGCCCGGTGCAAACCGACGATATCTCGCAGCACGAAATGCACGCGGAACAGTTTTCCATTACCGAGTCGGCCGCAGCGAAAATTAACGCGGCGAGCCGGGTGCTCGCGATCGGCACGACGTCGGTTCGTGTTCTGGAAGGGGCGACGCGGAACGTCGATGGAGAGCTCATCGCACAGCAAGGAGCGACCAATATTTTCCTTCATCCGCCGAAACGAATCCGGCACATCGACGCGTTGCTCACAAATTTCCATCTGCCGCGCTCGACGCTTCTCATGCTCGTCAGCGCGTTCGCCGGGCGAGAGCGCGTGCTCTCGGCCTATGCGGAGGCGATTCGGGAGCGTTACCGCTTTTACAGTTACGGCGATTGCATGTTGATTCTTTGAGCGCGCTCGCCGCCGTCCGACGCTGTGTTATTCTCCGCGACGATGGACGCCCCTGAGGAACCCAAAGGCGAGCTCGTCATTCGGACGATCGCGATGCCGGCCGATACGAATCCGAACGGCGATATTTTCGGCGGTTGGCTGATGTCGCAAATGGATCTGGGCAGCGGAATTCTGGCCGCGAAAACGGCCAAGGCGCGCGTCGTCACGGTCGCGATGGAAGGGATGTCGTTCCTGCGGCCGGTGCGCGTCGGCGATGCCGTGGCGTGCTACGCGTGGGTGGAAAAAATCGGGCGGTCGTCGATGACGATTCCTGTCGAAGTGTGGGTGCAGCGCTACATGGAAGGGCAGCAATACCGCGTCACGCAGGGAGTGTTTACTTACGTCGCCGTGGATGCGGACGGGAAACCGATCCCGGTGCAGCGAAATCTTTAGCGGCGCAGGCGGCCTAACGAATCTGATAGAATTCGACCAGCGCCGCGCCGGCGCTGTCATCGCTGCCGCGGACGATCGCGGTGAACGCGCCGGGCCCAAGCAAGCCTACCACAGCGGCTTCGTGTTCGTCGGATGGAGCCAGGCCTCGATCTTCGAGCGTGTCGCTTCGCGCGCTTTCTTCCCAATCGTCATTTTCCTGAATGAGTGCGCCATCGGCGTCGCGTAGTTCAAGGGTCGGATCGTCGAGCGTGTGCTGGATTCCGGACGTGCGTAGCGTCGGTCCAATCGCGCGGACGACAATGCGATTAAACGGAACGCCTTCGCCGCTGACGATAACTCCGCCGATGATCGGCGATCCCGAGCTCGTGAAGGCGCGGGTGCTGACGTTGGCGAGGACCGAAGCGCCGCCGGCTCCATCGCCATCGTAAACCTCGACTAACGCCACCCCCGTCGTGTCGCCGCTCCCGCGCACGATCGCCGTGTAGGCGCCGGGCTCGAGCGTGCGAATCAGCGCGGCCTCGCGATCATCGGATGGCGCGAGGTGTTCAGCTTCGATCTCATCGCGCTGTCCGTTTTTCCAGTTTTCGTTTGTCGCCAGCAGCGCGCCGCTCGCGTCGTGAAGTTCGAGCGCGGCGTCGGGCAAGGCGCCGTTGACTCCAAATTGCTCAAGTGAGGGCCCGAGGGCGCGGACGATTATTTTTTTGGGCGCGGTGCCGACGATCGTGAACCCTGCGATCAAAACGTTGTCACCCGCTCCGACACGCGCGCGCGTCGAGATATTCAGCAGTCGGCCGAACGGCTGAAAGAAATTCAATGCCGACTGCGCCATCGCGTGAGGCGCGGCTGCGGCGAGAAGCGCGGCGAAAAGAATAGTCGTTCCGCGCCGGAGATCGATGCCGGTGCTGGTCGCTTTGGAGCTCACGAAGCCACAGCTCTATGGCCGGCGGCTGAAAATGGCGAGCAGTTCGTGCGACGATCGGCCGGATCAGGCGACTTTTTCCGCCGCCGCTTCTCGCTTGATCGGTTGCAATTCGAAGTGTCCCGATTCCACGAGCGTGTCGACAATTTGATAAATTTTTAACTCGGAAACCGCACAACGGTTATAGAGCGCAGCCACCGCGATCGGCGTGCTGTAGGCGATCTGCCAGATCTGTTCTGCGGCCGCTCGCAAATGACGCGCCGCGGCGTCCGGCCATTCGAAATTCAGCTTCCGCCGATGCAGCGTGGCCGCGCCGCCATACATCCGTTCCTGGAACTGCTCCAACTCGTCGCGGCCCTGGATCGCGCTGATCAACAAATCGCCTGCCGCCCGCGTGATCTGGATGGATTGCACGCAATCCGAGACCCGCATATCGCGCGAGTTGAAGATAAACGTGCCCTCGAGCGAATCGCGAAGGAACAATTGCACGAGCGCTTCTTCGCCGGTCAGGTGCTCAAATTGTCCGGAGCGCGGCTGCCCGGCTTCGAAGCCGAACGCGGCCAACAGTTCCGAATTATCGGCCAGGATCCTCAGCTCGCCGGTTTGCGCGGAACTGCTAATCGTCTGGTAGATCGTGACCAAATCGAAGTTCGCCAGGGTGCCCGCGAGCTCAAGGATTGGCTCGGCCTTCGGCGGAGCCGGCGGCGCGTCCGCGAGGTGTTGCAGGCGCGCGGCAAGATGTTCGCTCAGAAAGCGAAAAAATGACGGAACGCGGCGCACCAATTCCGCGAAATCTTCATGGTGAAAGCACCGCATGCTCAACGGCTCCGCGGCGCGCGCGGTTTTCTTCCGCGGCATCGCCGTCAGCACTTCGAGATCGCCCACGGTTTCGCCGCGCGAAAGAGTGTGTATAACAGCCGGCGGCGTCGCCTCGTCGAGCAGCTCCACCGTGCCCCGATTAATAATGAACATCGTGTCGCCGGTTTGTCCGGCGGAATAGAGCACGACGCCCTGGTCGACGTGGCGGATGTACGACAACTCGCTCAGCGCTTTCAGCTCGAGCGGCTTGAGCGAAGTGCAAAAAGAGAAGAAATCGCGGTCGGCCATCGACTTCTCTAAAGCAGTATTCGTGCAGGCGGCGCGCAGACCCGCTCGGAATTCCCGTTCGCGTCTGAAATTCGGCTGTTTTCAACCCTCACAT
>JALYZW010000280.1 GCA_030945725.1 Verrucomicrobiota bacterium
GCCGCTACACGGACTCGGCGTAGCGAACCGGATCAATCAAATCACGAAGGGGACATTTCATCCGAAACCGGGCTCCCTCTTTCCATCACTTCACCGCATGGCGGAGGCGGGGTGGTTGAAGTCCGAATGGGGAGAATCCGAAAATAACCGGCGCGCGAAATATTATAGCCTGACCGAAGCCGGCCGGCGGCAGCTCGAGACGGAGACGGAGGATTGGCAGCGCATTTCGATGGCCATGACGAGCGCGCTGCGCGCGTAACGACATGTGGTCATCACTGAAAAGCTTTTGGCGCAACGTGACTCGCAAAGAGGCGATGGAACGTGATCTGGCCGAGGAAGTGGGTTCGTACCTCGAGCTGTCGATTCAATCGAAGACGGCGGCTGGAATGAGCGGGGCGGAGGCGCGTCGCGTCGCCCTCGTCGAACTGGAGGGCATGGAACAGGTGAAGGAGCGAGTGCGCGAAGCATCGCGGGGGTATCGCTTCGAGATGTTTGCGAAAGACTTGCGCTACGCCGTCCGCACCTTGCGCGAGGCGCCGGCTTTCTCGATCGGGAAGCGCATTCGTTACAATCGCGACTGGCTTTCGATCAGCGGCGTGTCCGGCAACATCAAGCACGCGAAGCTCGACGCGGAGTCAGACATGGAGATCATCGACTGCGCAGCCGCGCTTCCGCACCTGGCTGATCGCGATCTTTTCCGCGTTCGCCCTCGCGCTCGCCTGCCTCGGGATCTACGGCGTCATCGCGTATCTGGTCACGCAGCGTTACAAAGAAATCGGGATCCGCATCGCGCTCGGCGCCACGCGCGCCAACATCCTCCAACTGATCCTTGGAAGAACCTTCCGCCTCGCCGCCGCCGGCATCGCCGCAGGGTTGATCGCGGCGTTTTTCCTTTCGCGCTTTCTCGCCAGCATGTTGTTCGGCATCACCGTGCACGACCCGGCCACGTTCCTCAGCGTCCCGCTCCTGCTCGTCGTCATTGCGCTGTTCGCCGGTTATCTGCCGGCGCGACGGGCGACACGCGTGGATCCCCTCACCTCGTTGCGCTATGAATAAACCGGCCCTATTTCGCGAGCTCGTAGAGGTACTCGACGAACGACATCGCCGCGCCGTCGAACCCCTGGATCTTCGGGTTCGTGGACTCGATCACATAATACTCATCCGGTGCATGCGCGCCGCTCCCATGGCCGAGACCGAAATGTCCCGCGGCGAGCTTCAGCGGCTCCCCCGTGAAGACGTAACCGGGGTATGAGCCGGCGTTGCGCGGCCACATCACCGGATCGATACCCGCGCGTTTCAAGACCGAGATCTGCGCCTGGATTAACGGCGTGTTCGCTGATGTGCTCGTCGGATCGTATCCGCCGCTCATGTTCACTTCGATGTCGCCGAATCCGCGCTTCGCGAGGTGCGCTTTGATCGCCGACACCACGTCCGCCGCCTTCATGTCGGGCACGAGACGGAAATCCATTTTCGCCACCGCCTTGTGCGGTAACACTGTTTTCCCGCCGGGCCCGGTGTAGCCGCCGACGAGCCCTTCGATGTTCGCCGTCGGTTGCGACTCCAGCCGAATGTTCGCTGCTTCCCACGGCAGGTCGTTGATCCAATGCTGCACGCTCATCTGCTTCTTCGCCTGCTCTTCATTCCTCCGCTGCATCGCCGCCGAAATCATCGCCTTCTCCTCCTCGCTGATTGGCCGCGGCGTCGGATAATTGTCGATCGCGATCTCGTTCCCATCCTCGGAGACGAGCGTGTTCAGCGCCTTGACCAAATGCCACGCGGGACTATCGACCATCGCCTTGAGCGACGAATGGATATCCTTGGCCGGGCCTCGTCCCCATTTCTCGCCGCTTGAGACTAATTCCAGCTCGACGACGCCTTTCGAGCCAAGGTTCACTGAGACGACGCCGTCCAGATCCTGCATCGCGGACGGCATGAACACGCCGCTGCATTTCGATAATGCCGCGAGCACCTCGGGCCGGCGCGCCAGTTGCGGGATATGCGGCGAGCCAATCTCCTCCTCGCCTTCCGCGACGAGCACCAGGTTGACCGGCATTTTTTTGCCCGCGCCGCGGATTGCGTGCAGCGCGGCCAGAAACGCCGCTTCCGGTCCTTTCTGATTCACCGCCCCACGACCCACGATGGCTTTTCCCAGACCCGGCTTATCGATCAGCGCCGCATCGAGCGGCGGCGAGGTCCACTCTTTCGGATCGAATTGCTTCACGTCGTACATGAAATAAAGCCCCACGGTTTTCGCTGCGCCGGCATCGAGTGTCGCAAATACTCCGGGCTTCCCGTCCGTGTTCAGGATCGTCGCCTGCTGGAACCCGGCGTCCTTTGCGAGCTTCATCATGAGTTCCGCGCCCGCCGGGTAATTCAGATTCTCCGCCGCGATCGACGGCAGCTTGATCCAATCCTGCAAGCGTTTCACCGCCTCGTCGTGTCGCTTCCCGATCTCAGCTTTGATCGGAGCCAAATCATTCTCGGCGCCGATGGAACGATGAGTGAGGGCGATCATCGCGAATGCCGCCAGTGCCGCACTGAAAAAAGTTCTTCGTCTCATTCCGCCTTTATCTGTTTTGCTTCCCTACGTGGCAACGCGAAAGCGTTTCGCCACACCGCCAGCTCATCTCCGTCGCGTGCGCGGAATGACGTCATTTCCGATTTCGCGCCTCTTTGCGTCGCTCGTTTCGGACCGGCGGACGGCTTCCGGCCCCGGTCCGTCTCCCGTTAGTTTGCAATGCGGGCAGACCGAGACGAGTCGCCGCTGGCGCGAGCGGGTGTCTGCGCCGCGCTTGATCACCGTACCGCACAACGCGCAGACAACGTGGAATCCTTCGCCTTCAACTCCAAGCAAGCCCATATCCCAAGAATCGCGCCGGCACGACGCCGCAGATTTGGAAAAATCACGGAAATGAGCCCACGCGGCCGTAAAGCCTTGGGGGCAGCACAACGCGCCGTTGAAGCCCAAGGCACTCCCGCGCGCGACCGCTTTACTTCGCTGCCGTTGCGGCTGCTGCCGGTGGCGCCTCGTTCGAGATATCCATTGTGCAACGCCACTGGCCGTCCGCGTCGACACGCCAGATCGAGACGCCGCGCATCTGGTGCACCACCGGCGCACCATCAGGTCCCGGCAGAGTTAGTTCCTCGGTGCCCTGCATGTAAGCCATCTTGCCATCTGGCGAGAACACCGGCTTGCTCGAGACCCAATGGATCTTGAAACCCGGCGTCTGGAACGACCCCGTTACGAACGCCCGGATCGCCGCCTTCCCGGTGATCACCGGCTGGCCCGCCATCATCATCACCGCGTCATCGGTCCAGTAGGACAAGACCTTCTCCACGTCTTTCCCCGCTGTTGCGAGATCAGCCCACTCGGCATCACGCTTCGAGAGTTTCTGTCCTTCCGCGGAGGCGTCGAACCCGGCGAAGGCGGTAAACGGAAACAGCAGAGTTGAGATCACGATGAGAAAAATCGGCTTCATTCCCGGAGCGTGAGGATTCGGCGGCTGTTTGTCACGTCAATGCGCCAGCACTGGAATCCCTCTACGAGCTGCGAAAAGTATCCACTGCGCCTACGTCGACTGTCCGTTATGTTAGCCCGCCTTCGGAAGGCAACTGATGGAACCTTTAGTCGAAGAAATCGAGACTTACGCGCAGGACATCGTGGACACTGTCCGCGAGCCGCTCTTGATGCTCGATACGACGTTGCGCGTCCGCAGTGCGAACCGCGCCTTCTATCAGACTTTCCAGGTCTCTCCCGGTGAGACGGAGAACCGGCTGATCTATGAGTTAGGTAACGGACAGTGGGATATCCCCGCGCTCCGCACACTTTTAGAAGACGTGATTCCTACAAGCTCTGTCTTCAACGACTTTGAGCTCGAGCATACTTTCCCGAGCATCGGGCGGCGCGTGATGTTATTGAACGGCCGGAAGCTGCGTGCCGGTAGCCATGCGGAGTTGCTGGTCTTAGCGATGGAGGATGTGACGGAACGGCGACGTTCAGAAGCGGACCTCAAGGCGATCGAGACTTACGCGCAGAACATCGTGGATACGGTGCGCGAGCCGCTCCTGATCCTGGATACAACCTTACGGGTTCGTTCGGGTAACCGCGCTTTTTACCAAACGTTTCATGTCTCACTGGAGGAAACGGAGAACCAGCTAATCTACGAGTTGGGTAATGGCCAGTGGGATATTCCTGCGTTGCGGACACTGCTCGAGGACATCGTGCCTAAGAGTTCGGTCTTTAACGACTTCGAGTTGGAGCACGACTTCCCCGCCATTGGTCGCCGTGTGATGTTACTGAATGCGCGCAAGCTTCAGGCGGGTCATCACGGGGAACTGCTGGTGCTGGCGATGGAAGATGTAACCGAGCGGCGGCGCGCTGAGGAACAAGTCGCCAAGGCAAAGGAAGCTGCTGAGACAGCTAACAAAACGAAAAGCCTGTTTCTAGCGAACATGAGTCACGAACTCAGAACGCCTCTCAACGCCATCCTCGGTTACTCCGAGATGTTACAAGAAGAAGCAGCAGACCGGCAGCTCGAGGATGAGTTCGGGTCCGACCTCAAGAAGATCAACTCTTCCGGCAAGCACCTGCTCGCGCTCATTAATGACATTCTCGATCTCTCCAAGATCGAGGCCGGGAAGATGGAGCTATTCCTGGAGAACTTCGATATTGGCGAGTTAATCCGCGAGATAGCTTCGAC
>JALYZW010000344.1 GCA_030945725.1 Verrucomicrobiota bacterium
CCGTTGGCCACCCCGGCTCCCGGCGGCACGCGCATTGCTTAAGAAAAGGGATGCCTACGATCATCGACCTCTTCGGCCAATCCGAGTTCCGCGCCACGCCACCGCCTTTTTGGCAGCGGATCGCGAACGACGAGTCGCTCGCGAATTGCGATTCTCTTGAGAAGCTCGTCACCGGCTGCGAGATCATCGCCGCGCTCGACGACCTCGAGTTGCTCGCCGCTTAACCGCGCTCCGGGATCGGCCCGCCACCGTGCGTCGTGATGCCCTGCACCACGTCCACGTGGAACGTCTGTTTCACCTTGGTGCGGCCGAAACTCAGCTCCGCGGTGTAGTCGCCGCTCGGCAATAGTTTCTTCGCATCGTCCCCGCCGTACTTCGTCAGCACGTCTTCAGTCGGGCGCATGTCCCAGTTCATGCGAGAAAACCCGGGCGCACCCGGCCCCTTCAGATTCGCGACTGGTTGTCCGGCCGCATTCGTGATCGCGATTTTGATCTCCTCGCCGGTGAATTCCTTTACCCAAACCGTAAAGAGCGCGCCTTCGGGCGGATTTTGTCCGCGGAAATGTCCCTTCCCTGCCCACTCGGTCCAGCCCACCGCCTGATAAATCCCAGTCGCCGGCGGCACACTGAAGAGATGCGCCGGCTTGTCCGCGATCTCCGGCGTGAACTCGCGGAACGGGCGCGCATCGTCCAGAATCGCAAGGCTGCGGCCGTGTGTCGCAATCACCAGATCATTCGTGCGCGGATGAATCTGCACGTCATCCACCCGCACGGGCGGCAGTCCGCCGATCTTCACCCAATGCCCGCCCTGATCGAACGACGCGAAGAGTCCGAAGTGCGTGCCCGCGTAAAGGAGCCGCGGGTTTTGCGGATCCTCGCGGATCACTTCGACGGGCGCGTTCAGCGGCAGCCCTTCGCCGACGATACTGCTCCACGTTCTTCCGCCATCGGCGGTCCGCACGATCATCGGCCGATCATCACCAGCGCGATAAGCATTCGCCGCGACATACGCGACATTCGGATCCTGCGCGCCCGGTTCGATCCGCACGATCCACTGACCGCGGACCGGCTCCGGAAGTGCGTCGGTTAACTCCGTCCATTTTCCGCCATCGTCCTGCGTCACCCACAACCGCCCGTCGTCGGTTCCAGCCCAGAGCAAGCCGGCTCGAACGGGGGATTCCGCGAGCGAATAGACCACGCCGAAAACTTCCGCGCCGCTCCCGACAGCATCGAGCCGCGCGGGATCGTTGCGCGTCAAATCCGGGCTGATCATCGCGTAACGCTCGGCGCGATCGGTCAGCCGAAAGACGTGATTGCCCCCGAGGTAGAGCGTGCCCGGTTTGTGTTTGCTCGCGATCAACGGCGAATTCCAATGGAACCGGTAACGCTGCTGGCCCTCGGGCGCTTCCGGCCGCTGGTTGCGCAGTTCACCCGTGCGCGTGTTGAACCGCGCGACCACGCCGCCCTGGTTCACTCCGTAAAAGGTGTCGCGATCCGCCGCATCGAACAGCACGTAAAAGCCGTCCGCGCCGGTGAACGGCGTCCAGTCGGAATTGCGGATCCCTTCCTTGCTCGCCACGCCGCTCGGCCCGATCCAGTTGCAATTATCCTGCAGGCCTCCCGCAAGACGATAGTACGGCCGCGTGTCGTCCATCGCGATGCGATAGAATTCTCCGGCGGCGACGCGCGCGAGATGTTCCCAGCCTTTGCCGCCGCTGTAGCTTTGGTAAACTCCGCCATCGTTTCCGATCAGCAGCCGCTGACAAATTCCCGGCTTCGCTGGCTTGTTCTTGTCTTCCGGTTTTGTCGGCTTCGGCACCGGAACAGATCCGGGTTGAATCGCCAGCGCGTGCTGATCGGGATGCAGTTTTTCCGACATGTCCTCGCGGAACGTGCGGCCGCCATCATCGGAAACGAGCAACGCGAAACCTAACAAGTAGACCCGCTGATCGTTCGCCGGATCGATGCGAATTTGGCTGAAATAAAACGGGCGCGGATCGTAGTCGCTGACCCGCGCCCACTTTTCGCCGCCGTCTTCGCTGCGGAACACGCCACCCCCTTTGCTATGGATGTCGGTAAACTCAGCCGCGCCGCCTTCGTTACTTTGCACGACGGCCATCACGACTTTTGGATTCGCGGCCGACAGCGCCAGGCCGATCCGGCCAGTGCCGGCGGGCAGACCACCGCCGAGTTTCTTCCAGGTCCCGCCGCCGTTCGTGCTTTTAAAAATTCCGCTGACGTCTTCGCCATTCGTTAGGCCGGTGCCGAAGCTGAAGCTCCAAGGCGTCCGTCGGCGCGCATAGAGCGCGGCGTAAACGGTCTCCGGGTTCGACGGATCAAGCACGATATCGCTGCATCCCACGACCGCGTTATAGGGCGCTGCCGCCTGCAGCACTGGCTTCCAGGTTTTTCCGCCGTCGGTCGTTTTGTAAACGCCGCGCTCTCCGCCATCCGCCCAAAGATGTCCGCCGGCCGCGACGTACGCCACGTCGGCGTTCGCCGGATGAACGACCAGTCGCCCGATGGTGCGGCTATTTTCGAGGCCCACATGCTGCCAGCTACCGCCGCCGTCCGTGGATCGATACACGCCGTTCCCCCACTCGGCCGTGTTGCGATCGCTCGCTTCACCGGTGCCAACCCAGACGACGTCCGAATCAGATGCCGCGACTGCGACAGCCCCGATCGATTGCACGCCTTCGCGATCGAAAACGGGATCGAAGGTAACGCCGTTGTCGCCCGTCTTGAACAGTCCGCCGGTGCTGAAACCGACGAAAAAGACGGCGGGATTTTTTGGATCGATCGCGATCTCTGACACGCGTCCGCCCATTGTAGCGGGGCCGATCGACCGAGCTCTTAGGTTCTTGAAAAGCACCTCATTGAGTTGCGGCGCCGGCGGAGGCTGAACTGGCGGCGCTTCCGGCGGACGGACAACCGGCGCTGGCGTCGCGGGCTGCGGGGCCTGCGCTAACGCCGCCGCCGCGGCCATGAAAGAGACTGCGGCCAGAAGCAAAACACGCGAGCGATAAAAAGAAGCCATAAGGTTTTTCAACTCTGTCGGCATCATCGCCGCTGTAAAGCGGAACAACTTTGTTCGCGCGGCCGGAGGACCGCGGCAGTCCGAGGATCACGAGCGCGCTGCGCGACGCGCGAAACGAGAGCGCGGCACGCGACACGCCCCGTCATCCTGAACCGCGTAGACGGTGAAGGACCCCTCCAATTCAGGCGGCGTCTCCGCCTCATGGTACGGCAG
>JALYZW010000058.1 GCA_030945725.1 Verrucomicrobiota bacterium
ATCTCGCGCGTGATCTCGTTCAAGGTCGGGAAGACATCGGTCGATGGCGGACTCTTCGGCCGGAGCGCTTTTTCCTTCGGTAAACGGAGCGCGCGGATGCGCGTGAGAATTTCCAGCCACGGCAGAAACAACCACGCGAGCGCCGCCGCCAGACCGAGGATCCAGCTCCCCGTGATGAAATAGATGCCGAGAAAGGTGGACGCCAGGATTCCGAGGGCGCCGATTTTCTGCGCGAGCGAGGTCTGGTAACTCCGCAGGGCGACGCTGAGAACAGCAACCCCAAGCGTGAGAAAAAGACCAAACAGCATTAAGGCGCGATTCCGTGCTCGCTCAGAAATTTCTTGAGCTGATCGGTATCGAAATTCGCCAGGACCTCATCGCCGGCGACGAGCGTCGGCACGTAGGTTTGATCGGATAACTCGGTCATCGTTTTGTAGGCGTCCCGGTCTTTACCGACATCGATCTCGGTGAACTTATACCCGCGTTCGGTGAGATAATCCTTGGCGTCGATGCACCACGAACACCATTCGCGGCTGTAAAGTGTAAGCTCTTTGTCCACGCGGAAATAAACGAGCCGGAACCAGCGGCGTCAACGAGCGATCGTCAATACGATTTCGCCCAAATGACGCGGCGCGCGCTCGGCTCGCCCGTGAAGACGCATTGTCCCGCGTGCGGCGGCTGCGCCGGATCGTCGAACGGAATGCAGCGGATCGTCACCTTGAGATCGCTCTTCACGCGCTCCTCGACCTCGCGCGAACCGTTCCAGTGCGCGAGCGCGAAGCCGCCATGGATTTCCGGTTTTTCGGCGCGCTTCGGCGTGAAGAATTCGTAGAATTCGTCCTTCGAATTGATCACGCGCGTATTTGCATCGCGGAACGCTTTCGCGCGATCGAACAGCGTTTGCTGGATTGAATCGAGGATCTCAACCGCGCGCGCCACTAACTCGGCGCGCGCCATGAAATCCTTCGCTTTCACCGGCTCATCGCGGCGCGTGACGGCGACGTTTCCCGACTCGAGATCCCGCGGCCCGATCTCCACCCGTACCGGCACACCTTTCTTGATCCACTCCCAATTCTTGGCGCCCCCGGGGAGGTCGCGCCGATCCACCGCCACTTCGATGGGCGCGCCGAAGTAGTTTAGTGCGCGCAGCTCCGCGGCCAAAGAATCCGCCGCGGCCAGGACTGCATCGCGCGTCTCCTCTTTCGGTGTGATCGGCAGGATCACGACGTGCGTCGGCGCGATTCGCGGGGGCAGGACGAGGCCGTCATCATCCGCGTGCGCCATAATGACGGTGCCGACCAGCCGCGTGCTCATGCCCCAGCTCGTCGTCCACGCGAACTCCTGTTTGCCTTCGCGCGAGTGAAATTGAATCCCGCTCGCACGGGCGAAGTTCTGCCCGAGAAAATGCGATGTGCCCGCCTGGATCGCTTTTCGATCCTGCACCATGGCTTCGATGCAAAGCGTCTGGACGGCGCCCGGGAAGCGTTCGCTTTCCGATTTTTCGCCGCTGAAGACAGGCACCGCCAGATGATCGCGCACGAATGTTTCGTAGACGTCGAGCATCTGTTTTGTCTCGGCACGCGCTTCGACTTCCGTCTCGTGCACGGTGTGACCTTCCTGCCAGAGAAATTCGCTCGTCCGCAGAAACACGCGCGGCCGCATTTCCCAGCGGACGACATTGCACCATTGGTTAATCAAAATCGGCAGGTCGCGATATGATTGCACCCACTTCGCGTAAGTCGCCCCGATGATCGTCTCGCTGGTTGGCCTGACGACTAGTGGCTCGGTCAGCGGACTGGCCGGCACCATTTTGCCCTCGGCATTCACTTCGAGGCGACTGTGCGTGACGACCGCGCATTCCTTGGCGAAGCCTTGGACGTGCGCCGCCTCTCGCGCGAAATAACTCAGCGGGATAAAGAGCGGGAAATACGCATTGCGATGGCCGGTCGCCTTGAACATTGCGTCCAACTGACGCTGCATGTTTTCCCAGATGCCGTAGCCCCAAGGCCGGATCACCATGCACCCGCGGACATCCGACGGTTCCGCTAATTCCGCCGCGCGCACCACCTGCTGATACCACTCCGGAAAGTCCTCTTCGCGGCGGGGCGAGATCGCGGATTTGGCGACGGGAGAAGGATTAGCCATGCGCGAAGGCGGGGAAATTACGCTTGCCAAAATCAAATGGCCAGCCGCCATTTAGAATGGGCGGCGCAACTTTTGGGGTGTGCCGTGTTATATTAGTAACGCTATGAAACCGAAGTCATTGTCCATTGGTTTGGTGGCGCTCGCGGCTACTCTGCAGTGTGTGACGCTTGTTTCGGCTCAGCAGCCGCAGGAACGACCGAGCGTCAGGGCTCAGGCGCAACGCAGCGCGCGACTGGCTGCCCTCAATGACGATGAGCAAATTCGTCTGCGCGCGGCGCACGACAAGGCACTGCAGGATCAGCAGGTGCGCGCTGCCCACGATCGCCTTCAGCAGGCCCGACGCGAATACCGGGACGTTATGGGCCCGGCCATGCTCCGCGCGGATCCGTCCGTCCAGCCGATCCTGGAAAAGATGCGGCGCCCGGCGCGGCCCAGTCGCGATCGTAACTAACCAGGCCCGCAAAGAATGGGCGGCGACCTTGCGCCGTTATCTGAGATAACCACCGCGGGCGCTCCAGACAGGTCGAAGCGATCGATTCATTAGGCGAACCTTGCGCGGTAGTCGCACACGCGGCGTACCCGAAACGTGGCGGGAAGATTGTTTTACGATTTTGACGCCGTAGACGGTGCCCGCGCGGTCTGCGCTGTCAGCCTGAGCCGCGGAGACGGCGAAGGACCTCTCCGATTCAGGACGCGCATTCGCGGTGTGGCTCGGCAGCAATCATCCGCGGCCTTCGTTGCTGCCCGCCCGACTCACGCAAACGTCGTGGTGCTTTGTGAGGTCCTTCGCCGTCTTCGCGGCCCAGGATGACAATCTTGGGTGAGGTGAGCGCCGCCGAAACTTCGCGGGCCGGCGGTTTAGAAATTCCGCGCGAGGAGCTGCGCGGAAGGCTCCGCATTGCCCTCGGTGTAGGCGCCCGCAAATTCGATGCTGCACATCGCGCCGTATCTGGCGTGACTGCCGAAAGCCGCGCCCGCGCAGGCGAACTTCGAGCTGAAGATATTCTTGCGATGCTTCCGTTCCCGCAGGCCGTCAACGACAATGAGTGCGATCACAACATCGCGAGCGGTCGATTTGCCGTACGAGATGTTCTCGCCCCAGCCAAGGCTCCACGCGCCATAACGATTCAGTCGCGCGGCCGGATTGCTTCGATCGCTGCCGCCATGACCAATCACGCCGTCAATCTGGTCCGCGCAATGATCGGCGGCCGCCTGCGACATTCCGTTCGAGAACACGAGAGGCGGAAGCGGTTGTGCACTGCGCAGAAATCGGATTGCTTCGTCGATCGCCCCCACGCCTTCTTTCGTGCGGAGGCGCGTCCCGCCAGGCAACACCATCGCGTTGCCGTCGAAGGTGGCGCGCAGCTCTTGCACGTAGCCGGCGTAAACCTGGGGATTTTGGCGCGCCAAGTTCATCTCATGGATCACCGCGCTGGAGCGGGACGATGGATGCTCCTCTGCCGCGACGACGACTGCGGAGGCGGTTACCAGAAGCAAGGCGGGAAGTACAAGCGAGCGTATTATGGTAATTATAAGCAACTGCAATGCCAGCTCGCGCCCACCGCAGATGGCGGGGCGGTGCATTCTCCGCCGCCGGAACGAGCAGTTGACACCCTCACTCCTCACTCGTAATTTCCGTGCCCTTTCAGCCTGATGAAGACGTTTTCCGCAAAAGCCAACGAAGTCCCGCGCAAGTGGTGGATCATTGACGCGAATAATCAAATCCTTGGCCAGGTCGCCGTGAAAGCAGCGAACCTGCTCCGCGGGAAAGAGAAGGCGATTTTTACGCCTCATGTCGACACCGGTGACTTCGTCGTCGTGATCAATGCGGAGAAGGTCCGCGTGACCGGCAAGAAGGAAGAGCAGAAGAGCTACATGAGTTTTTCTGGGTTTGTCGGCGGTCACAAAACGGAAAACCTTCGGGCCCGGCGGGAGCGTCATCCGGAATTGATCGTCGAGCGCGCGGTTCGCGGCATGATTCCGCACAACAAGCTTGGGCGCGCGGTTTATCGGAAACTGAAAGTTTACAAAGGCGACCTTCACCCACACGGCGCGCAGCAGCCGGCGAACGTGACGCTCAGCTAGGGATTCGTTATGGCAGAGACACAGGAATTCATCGCGACCGGTCGCCGTAAAACTTCGGTCGCGCGCATCCGCATGACAGCGGGCAGCGGCAAAATCGAGATCAACGGCAAAAGCTTTGAGGATTATTTCCCGACCATCCCGCTGCAGAACACCGTGCTGCAACCCCTCGAAGTGGTGAAGCTGACGAACTCATACGATCTGTCGGTTAATGCGAGCGGCGGCGGAAGCACCGGCCAGGCCGGCGCAGTGCGTCTGGCGCTTTCGCGTGCCCTGCTTTTGGTGGACGCGAATCTCCGTGGCCCGCTAAAGGCGGAAGGCTTGCTCCGCCGCGATCCGCGGATGAAAGAGCGAAAGAAGAGCGGTCAGCCAGGCGCTCGGAAGCGGTTCCAGTTCTCGAAGCGGTAATTGCTCGAGCTTCCGCGCTTTCGCATCCGCTACAGCTAATCGCCTCGCCCCTACGGTTTCGGCGGGGACGCGGGTTGACTCGCTACCGGGGACGCGACCAGCGTAGGTGCAATAGCCGGCGTCGCCTGCGCGGGAACGCTAGCGGTGGAACTCGATGGCGTGCTCGGAGTTGTGCCGGCTGCCGGAACACCCGTTGCCGCGGGTTGAGCCGGCTTCAGCATCCGCAGCTGGCGCGTCGCCTCCCCCGCGACAAAACTGTCGCGATATTGCGTCAGGATCGTTTCGCAGACACGCCGCGCTTCTTCGATTTGATTCTTCTCTTTCAGCAGCCGCGCCTGCGCGAGCAGGGCGAACGGCGCATTGAAACTGTGAGCATCGCCGACCGAGACGCGCTGATACATCGCGAATGCTTCGTCGCGTTTACCGAGCGACTCGAGATTCGCGGCCATCGCCATCCGGGCAGTACCGGCCAGCTCGTGCTTCGGATTTTTATCGAGAAACGTTTGCAGAGTCGTGTTCGCGTCCGCGAACTTTTTGTCGTTCCGCTGCTGCTCGGCGAGGAATAAATACGCGGTCGCACCGGCCGGCGTGCCTTTGTAGTGCGCTGTGACGTTCTGCAATTCCCCCGGCGTTTTCGCTTTCGCGAGGGCGTCTGCCGCAGCGGAATCGCGGTGTTGTTTATAAAGCCAGTAGCCGGCGAGTCCGGCCAGCGCGAGGACGACGATGGCGAGCGCGGCGATGATCTCGTTTTTGTGGCGGAACCAGAATACGCTGGGATCAAGCGTCGGATCCGGCGCGGGAGGTGGGGCGGGTTGGGTAGTCACGTTGATCGCGCGCGGGCGGGCGCGCAGGGCTTCGTGTTATGCCACGCGAAACTTTCCCGCGCAAGAGCTTCGGCGGTGAACCCGCTTGCGTCATAGGGCCATCGGCGTCCGCGGCTGCGATGTTCGGATATGGCTGATGAGAACGAAAAACCCGCGATGCAAAATCCGGAGAAGGATCCCAACGACTGGACTACGGGCGGCGAACCGATGACAGGGCCGCAGCGTTCGTACCTTCAGACGCTTTGCCGCGAAGCCGGCGAAGAATTCGATCCGAACCTGAACAAGGCGGACGCGTCCAAAAAAATCGACGAGCTCCAGGAAAAAACGGGGCGCGGGAAGGAAACCTAGCCTCTCCGAGCGGAGCGTTTCTTCGCCGGCGCGAATCTGATGCGATGCGAAGCGCGCGTGTCCGCTTTGAGGAATTTCCGCATCAGCGCAAGCGCCTCGGTATTCTCCCGTGGCGTATTTGAGACGCAGCAATCGGAGGGAATGATCAGCTCGTAATCGCGCATGTAAGCATCGTTCGCGGTGAACAGAACGCAGAAGTTGCCGGCGATGCCGGTGACGATCAATCGTCGGGCGCCGACGTAGTTCAAAAGCGTGTCAAGGGTGGTCGAGAAAAACCCGGAATGCTTCGGCTTGAGGACGAAATATTCGTCGGCCTCGGGGCGGAGTATTTCCACGATCTCGCGGCCCCGTGATTCTTCCTTCAGGCAATGCTCGACCGTGTTACGGAAATCAGATTGCCACTTCCCGAAATTGTCGTTCACGTAAACGATCGGGACGCCTGCTTTTTTGGCGCGCTGTTTTAGGTGCGACAATTTCCGAGCCATCGTCCGGGCCTGCGGCAGCATCGGTTTCGCTTCTGGAAAACCGAGGTCGTTAATGACGTCCACCAGCAGCAATGCCGTCTCGGACTTATCCGGAGCGCTGCCGTGCAGATCGTGATTCCTGGTGGGCATGTCGCGCGTCCGTTAGCAGATTACGCGGTCGGGAGTGCGGCGGGGGCGATCGATTGCGGCGCCGTTTCGGCCGTCCCGCACTTCCGCAAAACTTGCTCCACTCATCAAGCCGCCGATGTCGGTCGTTGGGATTGTCCGTTTCATGACGTCGATTCCATCCGCGCGTCGCGCGCTTCTTCTCCATTACGCATGCTGACGCAGTTGCGGCCTTGTGTTGAAAACAATCATCGTCCTCTGTGTAGGCGTACGTGACGGCGCACGATAAACTTTTCATTCCCGGTCCGGTCGAAGTTTCGTCGAAGACGCTGGCCGCTTTCGCGCGACCGATGATCGGACACCGCAGCGACGCGTTCCGCGAACTCTATGCATCGATGCAGCCAGCGTTGCAGACGTTGTTTGGGACCGCGCAGCCGGTGTTCCTATCTACATCATCCGCGTGGGGCGTGATGGAAGCTGCGATCCGCAATGTCGTGCGCGAGCGGGTGCTCTGCTGCATGTGCGGTGCGTTCTCGGACAAATGGCTCGATGTGGCGCGGCGATGCGGCAAAGCAGCGGACGCTTGTCGCGTGGAATGGGGCCGTCACATTGACCCGGCCGCACTCGATGAATGCCTCGCGACCGGGCGATTCGACGCCGTCACTCTGATCCACAACGAGACCTCGACCGGCGTGATGAATCCGCTCGGTCCGCTCTGCGCGGTGCTGCGTCGGTATCCCGATGTAATTTCCATCGTCGATACCGTCTCGTCGTTTTCCGCGGTGCCGATCGCGATGGACGAGCTCGGGATCGACGTGATGCTGACGGGGAGCCAGAAAGCGCTTGCGCTCCCGCCGGGCTTCTCCCTTTTGAGCGTTTCGGAAAAAGCGTTCGCCCGCGCCGCGGAAGCGAAAGATCGCGGCTTCTATTTCGATTTTTTGGAATTCAAGGCGCAACAAACGCAGAACATGACGCCAAGCACCCCGAGCGTCGGCCACATCTACGCGTTGCAGTCGAAAATCGAAGACATCTTCGCCGAAGGCCTAACGAGTCGTCACGCCCGGCATGCCCGAACGAACGCGCTCGTCCATGACTGGGTCGAACGAAGTGGCTTCGGGTTTTTCGCTGAAGACGGGTTTCGATCCGCGACGCTCACCTGCGTCACGAATAAACGGAGCATTGATGTGGCGGAACTGGTTCACAATCTTCGCACGCGTCACCGGCTGGTCATTGATGGCGGTTACGGGCCGATCAAAGGGAAGACGTTCCGCCTTTCGAACATGGGCGACGAAACCGAGGAGACGATTTCACATCTGCTCTCCTGCCTCGACGATTGCCTCGCGTAAACCGGGCGTCTGGGGGAGCGAGTCTCCCGCGCGATTGAACTCCGTGGACGAAACGTCCTCGCCACCGTCATCATGACCGGACAGACGGCGAAGGACCTCTCAGAAGCAAGACGATGCCTGCGAGGGGCACGGCACTCCACACCGCCGCCGGCTGATTGCTGC
>JALYZW010000121.1 GCA_030945725.1 Verrucomicrobiota bacterium
AACTTGTGGCGGTGCCGCCGGAAATTCCGGCCGTGCAGGCGGCGATGCTGAAGGTGAACCCGATCACCGCGTGGCGGATGTTGCACGATTTCGTGCCGCTCGCGCGCGGCGATTGGTTCATTCAAAACGCGGCCAATTCTGCCGCTGGTCGAGCTGCAATCCAGATCGGCCGCGAACTCGGATTACACAGCGTGAATATCGTGCGACGAGCCGAAGTGGCGGACGAACTGAGGCGTGATGGAGCTGACCTCGTGATCGTCGATCACGAAAAACTGCGCGACGAAGTGAAAGAACGGATGGCCGGCGCGCCGCTTCGTCTCGGCTTGAACGCGGTCGGCGGCGAGAGCGCGCTGCGCCTCGCGAATTGTCTCGCGCCGGAAGCGACCATGGTGACTTACGGCGCCATGAGTTTGCAGCCCCTGCGCATTCCGAATGGCCTGCTCATTTTCAAGAACCTGATCTTTCGCGGCTTTTGGGTGAACAAATGGTATGACGCGGCGACCGTAGAGGAACGGGCGGCGACCTTCGCCCCGTTGTTCGAGATGGCGAAGCGCGGACTGCTTCAAATGCAGGTCGAAGCGGTCTACTCGTTAGGCGAACTTCGCGCGGCAGTCGCGCACGCCGCGCAGCCGAAACGAAGCGGGAAAATTGTGTTTCATTTCGACGCGTAAGCTGGGATCGCGCGAATCTGCACGCCTGTCATCCTGAACCGCGAAGACGGTGAAGGATCTCTCCGATTCAGGCGGCGCGTTCGCGGTGTGGTTCGGCAGCAATCATCCACGTCCTTCGTTGCTGCCTCCACACTAGCAAACCTCGTGGTGCTTTTGAGTGGTCCTTCGCCGTCTTCGCGGCTCGGGATGACAATCTTGGATTAACCGTATTCGAAAGTGCAGCGCGTGAACGGAGCCAGTTTACTCCCGCGTGCGAGGAACGCCGGACGCTAATCCTGCGTGGCCGGCTCTCGCTTGGGCTGGCGTTTCAGCAGCGTGATCTGCTTGATCCGCGCCGAATCGGACGGACTCCAGGTCGCGACATCTGGATCGTCCTTGAATGCGTTGTGGACGATGCGGCGTTCGTACGAATTCATCGGCTCGAGCTGCAGCGAGCGTCCTGAAATCCGCACGCGCTCGGCCACTTCGCGCACCCGTTGCACGATCCGATCTTCGCGCATGGATCGGTAATGTTCGCAATCGACAATGACCTTCGGCGCTGTGTTCTCCTTCGACTGGATGAGACGGTTGGTCAGAAACTGAATTGCTTCCAAGGTCTCGCCATCGCGGCCGATGATGCGGTCAGCTTCTTCGGTGTAAATCTGCAGGGTCTGGTTACCCGTTTCGCCACGGGTCTCGTCGATCTGCACGACAAAGCCGAGATATCCGAGAATCGTGTCGAGTAGTTCCTTCGGCGTCATGGTCGTCCTTTGCGCGAACGCTTCGTCACGGGCGCAGCTTTCTCCAGCACCGGGACAGGCTGTTTCCGGTTCTGATAAAGCTGCAGAATCGTGAAGAGATTCTGCGTCGCGTAATACAATGCCAGCGCCGCCGCGAAATTGTAGCAGAAAAATAGGAAGATCAGCGGCATGAACATCATCACCTTTTGCTGAGTGGTATCGCCGGTCTTCGGCGTCATGCGCATGAGCCAGACGTTGGTCGCGCCCATGATCAGCGGCAGAATGTTGATCGGAAAACCGAGGATGTACCCGACCGTGTCTGGCTGCGAGAGATCGTGCACCCAGAGGAATTTCGCGTTCCGGAGTTCCACCGCCTGACCGAGCATGCTGAGCAGTCCGAAGAAGATCGGGATTTGGATCGCCATCGGCAGACAACCGCCAACCGGATTCACGCCGTGCGCCTTGTAGAGCTTCATCACCTCCGCGTTCATCTTCGTCGGATCGTCCTTGTACTTTTCCTTCAGCTCCTGCATCTTCGGAGCGAGCGCGGACATGCGGCGCATCGACTTGTTCGCCTTGTTCTGGAGCGGCCAGAGCACGCCTTTGATGATGGCGGTGAGCAGGAGAATCGCGATCGCGTAGTTCCCGACGAAACTGTAGAGCCAGTTCATCAGGTTAAGCAGGAATTGGCTGACCAGTTTCCACATGCCGAAGTTCATGATCTCAGCCTCGCCGTGCTCGAGTTTCGCCAGCTGGCCGTAGAGTTTCGGGCCGGCGTAGATCTGGAATTTCTGCGTGACAGTTTGGCCGGGCTGAAGCTGGAACCCGGGCATGCCGAGTGCGCCTTCGATGCCTAGTAAGGGCGCGGCATCAGGCCGCTTGATCTCGAAGCGGTGGCCCCAGATTTCGGTCGCCTTGGCGCTCAGCGGCGTGACCAACGTAGCGAAAAATTGATTCGTCGTCCCGGCCCAATCCGCGCCCGCAAATTTCTCGGTGTAGAACTCCTGCGCGGCGCGTTTTTGCACGCCGACGAATGGGTAATTCTGCGCCGCGAACCAACTCACATCGATCCCTTTCGTCTTTCCCGCGACGGCCCAGGCAAGCCGCGTGTAGTTCGGCATGTCTTTCGGATGGATCGGAGCGGCCGAGCCGAGGGCGACAAAGTAATCCGGGCGGCTATAGGGCTGCGCGTTGTCGTTCCGGAAATCGACATCCATTTCCACCACGAAATTATCTTTCTTCTGCTGCGTGGCAGGCAGGAAGAACTTCTTGCGCACGTTCACGCGGTCCGGCGTCGTGCGTTCGAGAATGACCGCGCCGTCGGCGGGTGGAGCGACCGAGAATTCGGCCAGATCCGCGGAGGCAGGGTTATCGACGATCGCCCCGATTGGCATTCGTTCGGGCGAGTTCAGAATGACGCGCTGGTCTTTCTCCGCCACGTGATTGAGCAAAATGGCCTCGCTGACGCCGCCGCCACGATTCGTTAGGCGAAGCTCTACGTCGCTGTTTTTCAACGACTCGGTCTTCTCCGCAAACGCAGGGGCCGCAGAAGCTGCCGGGCCCGAAGCCGGCGATGGCGCGAGGTCAGCCGCGGGTGGCGTGGCTGTGGCGGAAACCGCGGGAGTCGCGGCGCTCGTCATCGCGCGCGCCGGCAAGCGCGGCGCGTGCGAGGTCATGTAGATTTGCCATCCGATCAGGCCAAGGGCGCAAATCGTAACGGCAATCCAGGCTTGTCTGTCCATAAGCGGCGACGCGCCGGCTATTCACAAACGAAGCTGGCCGAATGTGGGAGCCGTCCGAGCCGATCCGTCGTCGGAGCACCAGTCTCTCTCCCCCGCGCCACCGGCACCGGATCGTGCCCGCGGCCGCCCCAAGGGTGACACCGAGCGAGGCGCTTTACACCCAGCCAACTTCCGCGGAACGCGCCATACCGCTCGACTGCCTCCAGAAAGTAAACCGAACAGGTCGGCTGAAACCGGCAGCCATTTCCCGGCCCAGCGAGGAACGAAAGCGCCGGCGAAAGAACGATCTGGTAACTGCGGATCAAAAATCGCACGAGCAGGCGCATCAGGGCGCTAGAATAGAAGCGCGCTCCGCGAGGCGCAACCAATCATGTTCCAGGTCGCGCAGGCTGGCGGCCACGGCAGATCGCCGCGCGATCACGACCAGCCAAACTCCGGGGCGGAGACTGTCTTGATGCGTCCGCACGATCTCGCGCAGCCGCCGGCGCACGCGGTTCCGGACGACCGCGCCGCCGATGCGTTTCGACGTCACAAACCCCACTCGAAAACCGGTTTCGCCCGCGACCTTCAGAACGCCGAGCATGAGCGTCCCGCGTCGGTGGGCCGCCCCTTTGTCCTTTACGCGCGCAAAGTCGGCCGGCCGAAGCAGGCGTTTCGTTTTCGGCCATGTTTGCATCCGCTTCGCTTCACTCTAAAGCGAGCAACCGACGCCTGTCCCGTCCGTACAACAAAAGTCTTCCCGCAGACACGCTGACGGGAAGACTTTGCTGAGTGAGAAGGAAACTACTGCGGGCTCGGCGACGAAGTCGTCGTGCTCGTAGCACTGCTCGTGCTCGGGCTGGAACCCGTCGTGGTCGTGCTGCTGCTGCTGCTCGAACCGGAAGCCGGAGTCGAAGCAGGAGTGCTCATAGTGTTAGTGGTGG
>JALYZW010000102.1 GCA_030945725.1 Verrucomicrobiota bacterium
ATTTGCGCACGCTTGCTTCGATCGCAAAATTCCTGAATGACCGCGGTGTGCGCGAAAGCCTCGCGACCGCGGCTTCCGCGGAAGCGATTCTCGCGATCTTTCGCGACCGACCACAGAAGTAGTCCGCCGGCGCGATGGAAACCTTCCAGGCGCTGCTCGGGCGCAAACTGGCCGACGCGCTTTCGTCGGCCGGTTTGCCGGCGGCCGGCGACATCAGTGCTGCCACCGATCCGCGCTTTGGCGATTACCAGACAAACGCAGCCCTCGTCCTCGCCAAGCAGCTCGGCGAAAATCCGCGCGCAATCGCTGGCCGGATCATCGAGCATCTCGCGGTCGATGATCTCTGTGCGCCGCCGCAGGTGGCCGGCGCGGGCTTTATCAACTTCACGCTGAGACGGGAAGCGGTCGCCGTGCGGACCAGCGCATTGCTCGGCGATGAACGACTCGGCGTTGACCTAACGAGTGAACCGCGCCGGATCGTGATCGACTTCGGCTCGCCAAACGTGGCCAAACCGATGCACGTCGGCCATATCCGGAGCACGGTGCTCGGCGATGCGCTCGCTCGCATCGCCGCCTTCCTCGGTCATGATGTGATCCGAGACAACCACATCGGCGATTGGGGCACGCAGTTCGGGATGGTGATCTACGGGTGGAAGCATTTGCTCGATCGCGCTGCGCTCGCGGCCGCTCCCATCGCCGAGCTAGTGCGCATCTACAAGGAGGCCAACGATCGCGCCACCGCCGACCCGGCGGTCCGCGAAGCGTGCCGCGAGGAGCTGGTAAAATTGCAGGCGCACGAGCCCGAAAATTTTGCCATTTGGAATGAGTGCGTCGCGCTCTCGATGCGTGAATTCGAAGCCGCCTACGAGATCCTCGGAATTCATTACGACATCCAGCGCGGCGAAAGTTTCTACAACGATCGGCTCGCCGCCGTGGTCGAGCGATTACTCGCCTCGGGCCTCGCGGAAATCAGCGAAGGCGCGGTCTGCGTCTTCTTCCGCGATATCCCCGATCTCGCCGACAAGCCGTGCATCATTCGGAAGCGCGACGGCGGCTACAACTACGCGACGAGCGACGTAGCGACGGTGGATTACCGGATCGACGATCTGAAGCGGGACACGATCTGGATCGTCACCGGCGCGCCGCAGCAACTTCATTTCCGCCAGATTTTCGAGATCGCACGCCGCGAAGGGCGAGACGCCGATTACCGGCACATCACGCACGGCAGCATTCTTGGCGCGGACCGAAAGCTGATGAAGACGCGCTCGGGCGACAACGTCCCGCTGCGTGACGTCCTCGAGGAAGCGGTCAGCCGCGCGCAAAAGATCGTCGAGGGAAAGAACCCCGAGATGGTGGATGACGAAAAAAGAGCAGTGGCGCGGATCATCGGGATCGGCGCCGTGAAGTACGCGGATCTCTCACAGTATCGAATGACCGACTACATTTTCGGCTGGGACAAAATGTTGTCCTTTCAGGGAAACACGGCGCCGTACTTGCAGAATGCCTACGTGCGCATTCAATCGATCTTCCGCAAATCCGCCAGTGCGTTTGCGGCGCCCGCGGAGTTGATCGTCGGCGATCCGGCGGAGAAAGCGCTGGCCGTGCGCCTTTGCCAGTTCGCGGAAATCGTTCCGACCGTGCTGAATGATTTCCGTCCCAATGTGCTCGCGAATTACCTCTTCGAACTCGCGAACGAGTTCCACGGTTTTTACGAAGCCTGTCCCGTCTTGAAATCGGGCGAGCCAGCCCGCAGCTCGCGCCTAGCGCTCTGCGAGCTGACCGCGCGCGTGCTGCGAAAAGGACTCGCCCTGCTCGGCATCGAAGTGCCGGAACGAATGTGACAACGCGACCGGTGATCGATCCCGCAGTTCGCATCGGTCACGTGCATCTTCGCGTAGCCGACCTCGAGCGCGCGCTCGGTTTTTACTGCGGCGTGCTCGGCTTCGAGTTGATGCAACGCTGGCGAACGCAGGCCGCATTCCTCTCAGCCGGCGGCTATCATCATCACATCGGGCTCAACACGTGGGAAAGTCTGGGCGGGAACTCGCCGCCGCCGGGCACGACGGGTCTGTTTCATCTCGCGGTGCTTTATCCGACACGCGCTGCGCTGGCCGATGCCTTGCGCCGAGTCCTCGCGGCCAGCATCGTGCTCGACGGCGCAAGTGATCACGGCGTGAGCGAAGCGCTCTATCTCCGTGATCCCGACGACAATGGCGTTGAGCTTTATCGCGATCGTCCGCGTGAACAATGGCCGCATGACCCGAATGGCGGAGTTGCCATGTTTTCGCGTCCCCTCGATTTGGAATCGTTGCTCCGCGAGTAAGCACGAGATGAACGAAATCACCCAGCCGGTCATCCCGAGCGAAGCCGAGGG
>JALYZW010000138.1 GCA_030945725.1 Verrucomicrobiota bacterium
TCTTGTCCCCCACGCCGAAGAGAAGTGAGCTCTGAAATTCTCCCGAGTCTTTGTCGGTGGTGTTGCCGTATTCGATGGTAGCCTCGACGCCATCGTAATCGTGATGCCGTTTTACGTTGACTACGCCGGCGACTGCATCAGCCCCGTAGGTCGTCGAAGCGCCATCTTTCAAAATCTCAATCGACGAGATGGAGGCTTGCGGAATTGAGTTTAAGTCAATGAAGACAATGCCCGCATTGCTGGTTGGATAAGGCGCGATGCGGCGGCCATCCAACAGGATCAGCGTGGCGCGTGCATCGAAGCCGCGGAGCGCGATCGTCGCCGCGCCTACCGCCGTGTTTGAGCCATTTTCGTTATTCGAAACCGGCACGCCGTTCGCGTTCGCAATCGGCAGGTTCCGCAAGAATTCCTCCGCGGTCCGCTCGCCCGATTTATTGATGACGTCACGATTGAAGTCTAGGACGGGATTTGGCCCTACCTCTTCCGCTGTCGGGATATTGGAACCGGTGACTAAGACGCGCTCAGTGCTTGCTTCGGGAGCAGGTGTGGCTGCTCCGTTCGCATTGACTCCCAGCGGACCCGGCGAAGGCCCGGGTGTGATCGGCACAGCTTCCTGAGCAAGACCGGTTGAAGTGATGGCACTAAGCGCAAGGCAAGGGATCAGCAATCCCAGCGAACGCTTCCAAGGAGGTAGGGCGTTTTTTGACATGGTGGGGGGACTAGCTCGGATTGTGAAAGTGCACCGAGGTACGGTTCAAGCCTTTTCTTTCCGCGATTTTTAGTTCTACAGATTTCAGAGTTACTTTTTTTGATCGTTAGGTATCTGCGCGGGCGTAACCACGGACGACAGGGAGGTCTTTTGTCCGGCTGAACTGGAGCGCGTGGAATTGAATTAACGGGCAAGAATTTCTGCGCGCCGTTTCCTTGGAAGGACCCGGTCGTGATAAAGCTTCGCCGCTATTCCGAGCGCAGCGTAATGGAACCGGGGGGGAACCAGTAGTCACACCGTCGATACTGTGACGGGATCCCTCGGCTGGCGCTCGGGATGACAGCTGGACGGTGCTACTACCGGCAATCGGGAGCGCTTGCCCTACGAGGTTTTTCCTCGCTACGATCCGCCCATGAGCGCCCCTGCTCTTTGGCAGCGGTTTCAGGATTACTTTCTGAGCTACGACGACATTGGGTTTTCGCTCGATGTCAGCCGGATGCGATTTGCGGACGATTTTTTCGCGAAGATGCAGTCGCGCATCGATCACGCGTTCGAGGCGATGCGGGAACTGGAAGCCGGCGCCATCGCGAACCCCGATGAAAATCGAATGGTCGGGCACTACTGGCTCCGCGACGCGAAGCTCGCGCCTAACGAGCAGTTACGGCGCGACATCACCGACATGAACACGCGGATCCGGCGTTTCGCCTCGGACGTGCATGTCGGACGGATCACGCGCGCGGGCCGCGAACCGTTCGAGCACTTGCTCGTGATCGGCATCGGTGGGTCGGCGCTTGGACCGCAGCTTATCGCCGATGCACTCGGGACCGCGCACGATCCGATGGACATTTTCTTTTTCGATAACACGGATCCGGATGGGTTTGACCGTGTGTTCGCACAACTCGGCGATCGAATCGCGCGGACGCTGGTGGTGGTCATCTCCAAATCGGGCGGGACGAAGGAAACGCGGAACGGAATGCTCGAGGCGCGCGCGCGCTTCGAAGCGGCCGGTTTGGATTTTGGGAAACACGCGGTCGCGGTGACCGGCGTGGGGAGCCAGCTCGATCAATATGCGGAAAAGGACGGCTGGCTCGCCCGATTCCCGATGCACGACTGGATCGGCGGGCGCACCTCGGTGATGAGCGCGGTTGGCCTGGTGCCGGCGGCACTGGAAGGGTTCGATATCGCGCAACTTCTCGCCGGAGCGGCGGCGATGGATGCGCATACGTGCAACAGCTGCGCGACGGCGTGCTCAATTTTTTTATCACGTTCATCGAGGTGCGGACCGACCGCGCGACGCCGCGATTCGAGGTCGACCCTGGAGTGACGAGCGGCGATTATCTGCAGCGGTTTCTGTGCGGCACACGCGCGGCCTTGTACGACAGCGGACGGGAATCGATGACGCTCAGCATTCCGGAGGTGAATGCGTTTTAGGTCGGCGCTCTGATTGCACTCTATGAGCGGGCGGTCGGATTTTACGGCACGCTGGTGAATGTGAACGCGTATCACCAGCCGGGCGTTGAAGCGGGCAAGAAAGCGGCCACGCGGATCCTGGAACTGCAGGCCAAGAGACGGCGTTAGGGCACAGGAGCAATCGGCCTGAGCTCAGACCGTGCTCTTGACGCCTCCGGATTGCATCGGAATCGAACGCTCAACGGTTTGACCGCGTCGCTGAATAACGGTCTGCGCGAACCGCTCCATCTCCTCGAGTTGTGGACTGCATTGGAGGAGGAGCAGATCGACGCCCGCACTCTCGAATTCGGCCACGCGTTCCTGCACTTGTTCAGGCGTTCCGACCAACCCAGAGGCGAGACCGCGGTTCGTGACCGAGTAATCTTCGAGAGATACTTTGCGATCGAGGTTCGTGCCGGCGAGCCACTGCTGGTAGTTGTCGTAGCCGCCGGCGGATTGCTTCACGTCGGTGATGCGCGCCAGCTCGCGTTTCGCTTCGCGCTCCGTATCCCGCACCACCGAAAAACCTGCGACGCCAAACGTCATGCGCGGCAGGCCTTTTCGCTCACGTCGATCCGACATGTCGGAAATCTTTTCGCGGATGCGTGGCGGCGGATCGCCGTGCATCACGTAGGCGTCGCATTTCTCCGCGATCAACTCCTTCGCCGCTTCGGACTCGCCACCGGCGTAAATCACCGGCCGCGGCTGCGTGACCGGTTTCGGCTGCATAAGGGCGTCTTCGATTCCGTAATACTTTCCGGAGAACGAAAAATGGTCATGCTTCCACATTCCATCGACAACATCGAGCCACTCAGAAGTCCTCGCGTAGCGATCATCATGCGTGTCGAAGTGCAGGCCGCACTTCTTTGCTTCATCCGCCCACCACGAGGAGACGACGTTGAGCGAGAGCCGGCCGGGACCGGCGATGCCGTCGATGTTCGCTGCCTGTTTCGCGAGCAGGGCCGGATTGTGAAATGTCGGCCGCACCGCGACCATCAGCTCCAACCGTTTTGTTACCGCCGCGAGTGCGGCCGCGGTTGACCACGCGTCGAGGGTGGGCGCACCCGCGCCTTTGATGTCGTTGAGGCTCAACTCGGCGATCAGCGTCAAGTCGAAGCCGATCTCTTCGCTGCGTTGCGCTAAGCGCCGAGAGTAATCCCAACTCGCTTGCATCCTCTCGTCCTCGACGTTGCGCAGCCATCCGCCGAAGACCGGCAACCAGTAGCCGTATCGCATCTAGCAAACGCCCCTTTCGTGTCCGAGGTAACTGGCGAGTGGCATCGGGTTGCGAGTCATGCAGGATAGATGCATCAACAGCGCATTTATTCCGCGCGAGGGAGCAGTCCTATTCGCGGGAATAACCGCGCAGTTTGCGTCTCTCATGTCCAAAGAATCGAATCACCCATATGAGACTCGCCCTACCTTTACTTGCGATTGCGTGCCTCAGTGCATCCGCCTTCGCGGACCAGAATCCCGCGCAACCTGCACCTACCGCTATGATCGAGAAAGTAGAAAAGACGGATGCCGAATGGCAAAAAACACTCACGCCCGAACAGTTTCGCGTCCTCCGCAAGAAAGGCACTGAACGGCCTTTCTCAAACGAATACGCGAACAATCATGAACACGGGATTTACAAATGCGCCGCGTGCGCGCTCGAGTTGTTCAACTCCGACACAAAGTTCGAATCCGGGACCGGCTGGCCCAGCTTCTATCAACCGATCTCGTCGGGTGCGGTCGACACCAAGGACGACAAGTCACTTTTCTCTACGCGCACCGAAGTTTTGTGCGAGCGCTGCGGCGGCCATCTGGGCCACGTCTTCGATGACGGGCCAAAGCCGACCGGCCTGCGCTATTGCATGAACGGCGTGGCGCTGAAATTCGAGAAGAAGCCCTAACGATTACCGGCGCTTCGGCGGGCGTGGGCCGAGCGGCCGTTCGTGAATTTGCCCACCGCGGGGCGGACCTCGGGCTCATCGCGCGCGGTCGCGATGGGTTGGAAGCGGCGCGCCGGGAAGTGGAGCGGTGCGGCGGCCGGGCCCTGGTTCTCGCGCTCGACGTCGCTG
>JALYZW010000144.1 GCA_030945725.1 Verrucomicrobiota bacterium
TGGCACCGCGGAAAAGGACGAGGGGAAAGTGGAGCGCAAAGTCGGCGACGTGAAAAAAGTCTTCGGAAAGTAGGTCGGCTCTTATCGCGGGTCGAAGCGGCTGATACACGCGCGTCCGCGACAGCGCGATGCTCGCTACTTTTTGGCGACCGCATCCGAAGGAATCTCGAAGCGCTCGATTTCTGTCGCGATCTCGCGTACGAAATTTGCGGCGCCGGCGCCGTTGACCACGCGGTGATCGAACGTGAGCGACAGTGTGATCACTTCGGTGGGCGTCGGATTTTTCCCATCGTCGAGCACGTCGAAATGCGCGGAGCCGACAAATAATGTCCCGACCGAAGGCGGCACCACGATCGGCGCCGCGGCGCGAACGCCGAACGCGCCGAGACTGCTGATCACGATCGGGGCGTTCACGGCATCAACGCGGCCGCCGCGGGTTTCGTCGACGGTCTGATTGTAGCGCGTCACGAAATCGGGCCACGCCAGTTTGTTGGCGTGGGTTAGGACGGCGGTTGCAAGCCGGTCGTCATCGAGCGAAACCGCGACGCCGAGATCGAAGTCGTCGTGCTGCACGATGCTGTCGTCTTCCAGCATCACGCGGCGGAAGCCGGCGTGTTTCTCCATGGCGCGGACGACGCACCAGGCAATCATCACCGAAGGGGAAGCGGCCGCGTCGCCGTCGGCATTTTTCGCGGCGGTGCGCGCGCGGCAAACCGCGCCCCAGCGCGCATCGATCTGCAAATTCGCGGGGACCACGCGGCCGAGCCGACGCGTAATCGTCGGTGAAAGTGCGGGCTTGGGGGCGTTCGATTCTGTGACTGCGGACTCGGTGCGATTCAGCGATGCAGCGGGCGTTGTGGGGTGCGCCCCATTTTGTTTCGAATCGGGGGACACTTCCGCGACGCTTTCGAGCTGATCTTCCCAATTCGTTTCCGAACTCAGGACGGTTCCGATTTCCTGGCCGATGTCGACCGTCGCTCCAATCTCCGTCTTCCATTCTCCCATCGTGCCGGCGAATGACGACTCGATCGGGTAAACGGCTTTGTCGGTTTCGACTTCGCAAAGCGGATCATCGAACTCCACCGAGTCGCCCGGCTTTTTCAGCAGGGCGACTACTTTGGCGGTGCGGATTCCTTCGCCCATGATCGGGACCGTGATGCTCTGCGCGCGTTGCGACGTCGACTTGGCGCGGACCTGCGCCGCCTCGGCTTTCTCGATCGCGGCTCCTGCGCGCTGCTGCGCCGACGCCACGGGAACCCGTTCGCCGCGCATCGAAACCGCACGACGAATCGCCTCGATGATGCGCTCCACATCGGGCAACGCGGCGTACTCGTAAATCGGGTTGTAACCGATCAGCACGTTCGGTTTGCTGACCAGAATCGGAGGGCTGACGAGCTCATTCCAAATCTCCGGCAGGCCAGTCAAATGCGTGATGATCATCTGGCCGACGCTGCAGTTCTCGGTGTCTTCCTGCACAACCACGAGCCGGCCGGTGCGACGAACGGATTCTTCGATCGCGTCGCGATCCCACGGAACGATGGAGCGCAGATCGATCAAATCGATACTGATTTCGCCGCCGATTTTCTCCACGGCTTCGAGTGATTTCTCGACGGTGTTTCCCCACGCGACGACCGTCACGTCAGAGCCGCTGTTCCGCTTTCGCGCGCGGCCGAGGGGCACCGCGCGAATGGGCTCGGCGGATTCGTGTTCGGCCCAAAGCAGATGTTTGGGGATGAGGACGAACGTCGGATCCTCGGCATGCATCGCCGACCAGAGCAGACCGGCGGCATCTTCCGGCGTGCTCGGGATCGCGATGTTGATGCCGGGGTAATGCGCGAGCGGCGCTTCGTTTGCCTGGCTGTGCCATAAACTTCCGCCGGGGAGATACGCGCCGTACGGTGCGTAGATGACGAGCGGGCAGGTCCACGTGCCGAACGAACGCCAGCGCAGCGTCGAGAGATTGGTCACGATCTGATTCCAGGCCGGGCCGATGAAGTCGATGAACTGGAGTTCAAACACGGGCCGTTTTCCGTAGGAGGCCAGCCCGCACGCGACACCGAGAATCGTCGACTCAGCGAGCGGCGAGTTAAAAACCTGATCGGGAAATTCGGTCGAAAGCTTTTGGGTTAAACGAAAAACGCCACCCTTTGGATCTTCGACGTCTTCACCAAAAATGAGGCGGTGGGGATCGCCGGCCAAGCCCGCGCGCAAGGTCTTGTTGACGGTATCGCCAATCCGATATTTTCCCGCGGGAAGGACTTCATCGGTCAGCCCTGGCAGGCTGCCGGTGACTTGCGTTTCGAGTTCATCCGCAGTTGGATCCGGCGCTTTGTCCGCATCGAGGAATTCCTGGCGCACGCGTTCCTTGATTTCGCTGTCGAGCTTCGCGTAATCGTCCGCCGTGATCACGGCTTCGGCGATCAGCTGTTCTTTCCAACGCTTCAACGGATCGCCTTCCTCGAGCTTCGCGAGATCCTCCGCCGAGCGGTAGAGCTTGTGATCGTCCGAACTGGTGTGGCTGGAGAGACGCTCCATTTTAACCCAGAGCAGGATCGGTCCCTGGCCGTCGCGCAGCTCTTCGATCGCTTGCGCGGCTGCTTCGTAAGTGATCTGCACGTTCGTGCCGTCGACTTCACGCCACTCGTTAGGCGCGAGCACACCGAGCGCGAGCGGATTGATTTTGCGGGTGGGGCTGCTGATGCCGTAGGCGTTGTCCTCGACCACGAACATCACCGCGAGCCGTCGCTCCTTCGCGAAGCAAATCGCTTCGTAGAAATCACCCTGTCGCGTGGCGGCATCTCCAATCGTCGCGACCGCGAAGTTGCGTTTCCCGTCCAGCTTCATGCCCCACGCGGCGCCACAGGCGGGGAGAAGATTCGCGCCGGTCGGCGTGGGCACGCTCCAGATATTGCGGTCGGCGTAGCTGTAGTGCGACGGCATCTGACGCCCGCCACTCTGGCCTTTACGTTTCGCCATGTAATCGAGGGCCAGCTCCCGCGAGGCGACTCCGCGACCGAGCACGAGACCGCGATCGCGGTAGTAGGGGAAAATGTAGTCGTCCGCTTCCATCTGAAATGAGATGGCGGCGAGCGCCTCGTGCCCCATACCCGAAACATGGAAGTGGCCTTTGCCCTGTCGATTCAGATTCTGTTCGCGAAGATCGCCGTGGCGACTCTCGAGCAGGATCGTCAGCAGCTTGAGTTTATCTTCGTTGGTAAGCGCGCGCATGAAACGTTGCGGTTCCTCGGGGGTGAACGCGTTGGTAAAGGACTTTAAGCGGCTGCGCTTTGCAATGGCTTTTCGCGCTTGAGGAGACGGCGGAACTGCGCGTAGTGAGACGGTATCCAGTTCACGTAACGCGTCATGCTTTCGACTTCGCAAAATTCGCCTGAGACATCGACCTTGATCTCGCGCTATCGCGAATACCTGCCGGTTAGCGAATCGACGCCGGTGGTCACGCTGGGCGAGGGGGATACGCCGCTCGTCTTCTCGCCGCGGCTCAGCCGGATCGTCGGCCGCGATTGCCGCGTTTTCATCAAGTGCGAGGGGCTGAATCCCACCGGCTCGTTTAAGGATCGCGGCATGACCGTTGCGGTTTCCAAAGCGGTCGAACGC
>JALYZW010000128.1 GCA_030945725.1 Verrucomicrobiota bacterium
GCGTAAAGGGCTTCTGCAAAAGATCGATCTTCGGATCGAGCACGCCGTGTTCGCCGATGTCATTGTCCGAATACCCCGAAACGTAAAGGACCTTCATTTGCGTTCGGATGGCCGAAAGCTTTATCGCGAGTTCGTGGCCATTCATGTTTGGCATGATCACGTCGGTGACCAGTAAATGAATTTCGCCGTCGAACTTTTCCGCGATCTCGAGCGCGTGGACGCCGTCTTCCGCGCAGAGGACATTGTATCCCTGGTCGGATAACACATCGCACACTAGCTCGCGAACAATCTCCTCATCCTCGACCACGAGCACCGTCTCGGAGTTACCCGTCTTCTCGACCGGCGTGAGAGCTGGCTTCACGTAATCGATCGCGGCCGTCTCATGCGGGAGGAAAATACAAAACTTGCTGCCTTTCCCCAACTCGCTTTCGACCGACACGCAACCGCCCGTCTGTCGCACAATCCCGTAGACCGTCGCCAGTCCCAAGCCCGTCCCTTTCCCCGGGCCTTTCGTGGTGAAGAATGGCTCGAAGATGCGCGCCTGCGTCGCCTCATCCATGCCCATGCCGTTATCGATCACCGACAGCACCACATAGTCGCCGGGCAATAACGACGGGTCGATCTGCCGCGCCCGCTTTTCGTCCAGGCGCACGTTTTCGGTCTTGATGATCAACTTGCCGCCACTCGGCATCGCGTCGCGCGCATTGACGCCGAGATTCAATACCACCTGCTCGACCTGTCCGGGATCGGCGCGGACGCGACCATCCTCGGCGTTTGGCTGCGACTCGAGCTCGAAACGCTCGCCGATCACGCGCCGCAGCAACTTCTCCATGTCGCGCACGAGGTCGTTCAAATCGACCACCTTCGGCTGCAGCATTTGCTTGCGACTAAAGGCGAGCAGCTGCCGGGTCAGCATCGCCGCCTGCTCGCCTGCTTTGCGGATCAGGTCGGCGTTTTGCTTCGCGATCGGATTCACTTTGGGTCGCATCGAAATTAATTCTGCGTACCCGATGATCGCGGTGAGCAGGTTGTTGAAATCGTGCGCCACCCCGCCAGCCAGCCGGCCGACCGCTTCCATTTTCTGCGAATGCTGGAGGGCCTCCTCGCTTTTGCGCAGCGCTTCTTCGGTTGCGCGCCGCTCTTCGATTTCGCGGATGAGATTGTCGCGTTGTTCGAAGAACTTGTGGATCGTGCGCGCCAGCTCGCCGAACTCCGACTTACTGCGCGCAATCCGCTCGATCGGCTTCGGATCGTTCCGCGTCAGGCTCGCCATCATCTGATGCAGCGGCTGATTCACCCAATGGAAAATGCCGAGCGAAATTAACAACAGGAGCACGAGCGCGAAGATACAAACCAACGGCAGCAGCCGCGCGCCGGCGCGGTTCAGCTCGCTCACCACGGCGTTTTCCGAATCGCTGCGGACGATTAGCTGTGCGACGGGTCTTCCGTCCCAGCCGGACAGCACCCGCGAGAAGGCGATCGATCCGTTCGCTTCATCCGCACGCGGCTCGTCCGCGTGCCCGCTGATCGGCACGAGCGTGATCTTGTTTCCGGTGAACACTTCCATCTCTTCGATGACCTTGTTGCTCCATCTCCGGCCAACGAAAAAGTAGCCCCGCGGCGTGCTGCGATGCTGGTCGTCCAACGAAGGAACGACCGTCGCCCCGCAAATTTCCATGACGCCCTGCTTCGGCGTCTGCACCCAGAAATGGACCAGCCGATCGGCCGCGAAAATTTTTGGAAGCGCGTCTGTCGGCACTGGCAGCTCGTGGAGGTCGGTGTCATAGAGATTGTTGATGTCGTAGACGGGCGTGAAATCAGGCCGATAAATCCAGACGGCGTTCGCCAGATATCCTTCGAGCGTAGAGCTCTCGACGTTTTGCTTGAACCACGCGGTATTGTCCGTCGCGATAGCCTTGGCCATGCCGCTCCACTCCGTGTCATACTGCGCCAGCGTCTCGAGTGGCTCCCCGTGGCGCTTCAGAAATTCTTCGAACGAGCGGTTCCGTTCGTTATAACGTTGCTCGACGATTCGCCGGAATTTCAGCCGGTCGTAAACCCGAAACGCCCAGAGCCCGACAAGGAACGTCGCCACGACCGCGATCAGCAGCAGGGTGATCTTCGTCTGGACTTTCATTCTCTTCCCCGCGTGACCACTCGCTTCGTCACGACTGCGCAATGAATCATCGACCCGATCGGTGGCGCCGCACCTAGTTTCGCAAATGTTCCTCGCGGATCGCAACGATCTTCGGATCGTTGTTCACCGCGCGGAGCGTCCAAAAATTCTTCGTTCGTCCCGACGCCACCCGGCCTTTGCTGCGCACATCGAAGGCGATCGTAAACTCGACCAGCGTCTCGCCTTCTTTCCCCGCGGACACGAACGTGACCGGAGCGGTGAGGGTATATTTTCGGTCGGGCCAGCGTCTCAGGTAATTGCGCGTGTCCTTCGCCACGAAGTTCTCGTCGACCGGTCCGTGGTCGAAATAGTTCACCGGGAATGCGTAGTAGCGAATCTGCGCAGCGACATCTTCGGTCTCGCCATCCCGCAAATAATCCTCAACCAGTTTGTTCACCTGATCCGGCGTCAGGTTTTCGGAAGGCGCCGGCGATTCGGCCGGTGGCGGGGCGTTCGGCGAAGCATCCGGGTTCGCCTCCGCCGCATTGGCGAGGGCGATTTGTTGCGCTTCCGGAATTTCGCGCGCGACATCGCTGCGCAGGACCGGGACGTCCGGCCAGCTTTGATTCGCCGCGGCGGACATCGCCGCAAGGTGAAGCGAAGCGGCGGTCGCTTCGTCGACCCGACCGGTCGCTTCGAAGCCTTTACGGGTCTGATACCGCTTCACCGCGCCGACCAATTCCGCAGTAGCCCGGCCATCGATATCGCCGAAATAGAGATTTCGCTTTCGCAGTTCCTCCTGGACCTGCCGGATCTGGTCGTCGGCGCAGAGTGGTCCCGCCACGAGTACGAAGGCGAAAATGGAAAAAAGGAAGCGGCTGGACATCTGCGATGGGACGAAGGCGGGCGTTGGCGTATTCAGGGAGGAACGTCGAAAAATGTTAATCCAGCGTGCTCGCCCAGAAGTGACGGAAAGCGTCCGGCCAGTTGCGGTTGAGAACGCTCTGCCGTGCGCTTGCCCCCATCCGGGTTCGCACCTCTTTATCGGTGCTGAGTGTCTTTATGGCCGCTATCAAGTTTTCGATGTCTCGCGCGCGCGTCACAATGCCATTCACGCCGTCGGTCACTAACTCCTTCGGGCCACCTAGATCGGACACGATGACTGGCAGACCGGATGCAAGCGCCTCGATGATGACATTACCAAAGGTGTCGGTCGTGCTCGGGAATACGAATACGTCGGCCGAGGCATACGCGTTGGCGAGTTCCTCACCGGCGAGGTAGCCAGTGAAAACCGCACCGGGAAGCGATTCTCGCAGCGCGTCCAGGTAAGGACCATCGCCGACCAGGTAAAGGCGCACGTCAGCGCCTTCTTTTTGGAATTGCGCATACGCGGCGGCGAGCACGTCGAGGTCCTTCTCCCGCGAAATTCGCCCGACGTAGAGCAGACGCACCAACTCGCCGCCTGGCGACGTCGCGCTCGGATCGTAACGATCCCAGAAGTGGAGATCGCGGCGGGTGGGATTAAACAGCTCGGTGTCGAGTCCGCGCGGCAAAATCTTCAGCTTCTCGGGAGCGAATCCGCGGCTGATCCAGCTCTCGCGGTATTGCTCCGAATTTACGAAAACGGTCTCGGCCTGCCCGTAAAACCAATGCATGTAACTCCACGCCAGGCTCTCGAGAAAACTGTCGTCGGTCAGGATGCGAATGTACTGCGGGAAATCGGTGTGATAAATCGCGCTCGTCCGCAAGTTCAACATTTTGGCTGCGAGAAGGCCGGTCAGGCCGATCGGCCCCGGCGTGCTGATAATGATTTCCGTGAATTGCTCGCGCTGCACATAGTCGAGCATCTGCATGATCGGCGGGAAACTGAGCTTCTGCAGCTCGTATTCCGGCAGCTCGAACTCGCCGATCGGACGAAAAATCTGGATCGGAATATCGTCGGCGCGCATTTCGCTCCGCGTGGTGACGACGACCAATTCCTCGCCCGCCTCGGCAGCCGCCGCGGCCATTTTGCGGATCGTCGTCGCGACGCCGTTCACATCGTCGAGCGTGTCGGTGAACCAGGCGCGCTTGCGATTTTGCAACGCCCGCGGAATGCGCCCCGTCATTTGCGTGAAGATTTCCCGCAGTGAAGCGCGGTTCGGCGCCTGGCTGTGGAAGCCGTAAATGTAGGGCGCGAGCACGACCAGGATGGGCACGATGCCGCTGAGCGCCTGCATGCTCTCGATCACGTTCCCGCTCTGGATCTGCTTCACGAACTTCTCGAACATGCGGAAGGCGAGCTGTTCGCAAACGAGGTTCGCCATCACGAAAGTGCGGCGCTCAGGTTCCTCGATTGCGTCCACCTCCTGCGCAAGCATCGCCTTCACGTCCGGTTGCGCGAAGTAGCCGGACAGTTGCTTCCAGAGCGAAACGTTGGCGGGCTTTGCGAGATCGAAAATCTTGCCGGAGAGCACGCCTTTCGCGACGAATCCCGTCTTCTCCCGCAGCGAAAATTCGGTGGGATCGCGGCCCTCCATGAACCGCGAAAACATCGTCTGGAGCAGGGGACCGGTCGGCCCGAGTCGTTCGTCGAAATGATCCTGGATGAACGCCGAGAGCGTGTTGTAGAAGCCGTGCGACAGCATCAACGGCGTGCCGCCATTTCCGTGCGCCGCGCAGTTCCCGTCGCGAATCTCCGCGAGGAATTCGGCCGGCGTCCTAACCGGCGGCGTTTCGGTGAAGGCGGAGGCCAGGAATTTGCCGCCGTGGTCGTCCGATCCGCCGACGAGGATTTTCCGCCACGGCTCGGCATGGGTGGGGGACAGGCCGTGGCGGTTCGCGAACTCTTCTACCTTCGTCGCGGTGAGCCCGTCTAACAGCTCGCGCGTCAGGTTGCTGAGCAGCGCATCGCGGAGCCCGTTGATGCCCTCGAAATGCTTGAAGAGCAGGATGAGCCGCTCGACGTGCGTCGCGGCCAGCTTGCCGTTAATGCTGTAAAGCGGGTGCGCGACCGCATGGCAAAGTCCTTCGGCCTGAAGGTAAACTTGGAGATCAAAAACGTTCTCGCGAATGCGCGTGATCTCAGCGTGTTGACCTTCTGACAGCCCCCAAACAAGTAAATGAAGTTTACACGAATCTTGGGGAAAATAAGTCGTAACTTGCTCGCTGATAAATGTCTGCGATAGACCGGCGATTTCCAACGAACCGTCGATTGTATCGTGGTCGGTGATCGTGACGTAATCCATCCCAGCCCCGCGAAGCGCGTCGTAGAGTTCGCGCGGATCGGAAGAGCTGTCCGGAAAATCGAACCGGCGGAACAGCCATTCCTCCGACCGCGCGCTGTGGCGGGAGTGGACGTGGAGGTCGCATCGCGACATGTGCTTAAGCCGCTCGGTGCGCGCGCCGATCCGCGATCCAGTCCCGATACGTCGTCGGTGTCCGCGTGTCGGCGAGTTGTCGGCTGATCGCTCGGATGTGGGACCAGATCTCCGGATGATCGATGTCCGGCGGATGGAGGCCCAGCCGAACGAGCGGCGCACGTTTCAAACCCCGGAAAAGCGCGTCGTTCCAGAGGAGGCTAACGGATCGGCGCCAGTGCGTCCGGACACTGTAGACAAGGCTCCGCGAAGGGAACGTTTCAGCGAAGCGAACGTCACGCACGGTCGTCAATCGCGTCGTGTATTCGAGATTCGCGTCGGTCACCGCGCGTTCGCCCTCCGTGCTGAGCAGCCAGGCCGGCGCGATAAAGCCGCGGGGAGTCAGGCCAGCCGCCTCAAATTCCTCCCGGCCGCGCACGATTCGCGCGAGCGCCTCGGCGTAAGGCAAATCATAGAATTCGCCTTCGTCGTTTGTATAAAATCGCGTCACGAATTTGTCGCGCAAGCCTTCGGCGTCATTCCGCGGCCGCTCGTGATAGTAGCCGTGAATCACAATTTCGTGCCCATCGGCTTCCGCGTCGCGCAGCCACCGGACGAACTCGCGATTTGCGGTCGAAACTCCGCCGTGGTGATAATCCGGCACCACGAGCAGCGAAGAAACGCGAACGCCAGCGCGCTTCAACTCGGTGACGATCCGGCGGCAGTTTTCCCAGGTGGCCGGCGCCACGTCGTGGACCGAAATCACGGCCGGCCGCCGCTCTTCGGCCGCAGCTGCGAAGACCGGCGCGAAGGAAGTGGCCGCGGCGGTCGTCACTTCGAGAACTTGGCTGCGTGCTCCGCAGACACAAGCGCAAACGCCGAATCGGTCAGCCGCCCATCCGCACGATTTCGCGGAATTCGGCCGCGCTGACCGACTGCACGGAAAGACGCGAAAGTCGGAGCAGCGTCATTTCTTTTAAGTGCGCGTTCGCTTTGATTTCGTCGAGCGTGACCGGGCGCCGGAGCGGCTTCACGGGTGCGAGATCGACCGTGCTCCAGTCGCCTTCTTTCGCGGTCGCGTCGCGATGCGCCGTGCGCGTCACCTTTGCAATTCCGACGACCGCTTTGTCGGTCACGCTGTGGTAGAAGAGCACCTCGTCCTCCTCCTGCATCGCGCGCAGATTATTCCGCGCGGTATAATTGCGGACGCCCGTCCAACTCGTCTTCCCGTCGCGCACGAGGTCGTCCCAAGAATAGGCAGACGGTTCGCCTTTCACGAGCCAGAACTTCTTCACGCACTTTACCTAAGCGCGCCGCGCAGATTCGACAACTGCGTCCGCCTGTTTCACACTCGGTGCGATGTCTCGCGGCGCGTTGATTACATTTGAGGGCTCGGAAGGCTGCGGCAAATCGACGCAAGTCGCGCGGCTCGTGGCGCGCCTGGAGCGGGACGCGGTGCCGCTACTCGTCACTCGCGAGCCGGGCGGCACCGCGATCGGCGAGAAGATTCGCCACCTGCTGCAGTTCGATCCGGAAGGCGCGGGAATGACGCCCGAGACCGAGCTGTTGTTGTTCGAGGCGAGCCGAAGCCAGCTCGTGCGCGAAGTGATTCAGCCCGCGCTCGAGCGCGGGATGATCGTGATTTCAGACCGCTTCTTTGATTCGACCACGGTCTATCAGGGCG